>JBHHTN010000041.1:0-8970 GCA_046753405.1 Candidatus Micrarchaeia archaeon
CTTGTCTGAGCTTACAACTGCAATAGCTTACATTAAATGTGATGACAAAAAACTAACTAATGATTTGTTAAAAAAACACGGGATAAACGTTCCAAATCAAACACTTGCAAACAATAAAAAATTAGACGACTTTTTAGAAAAACAAAAAAAATACGTGGTAAAACCAAGACGCGGAGAACAAGGAGAAGACGTCTTCGTAGACCTAAACAAAAAAGAAGTTAAAAAACTTATAAAAAAGAAAAAAACATCTCAAACAATAATCGAAGAATTTCACAAAGGTGTTGATTTAAGATTAGTGGTTATAGACTACCAAATAGTTGCTGCGGCAACCCGGAGTCCTCCAGAAATACGCGGCGATTCAAAACACACGGTAAAACAATTAATTGAAAAACTTGAACGAAAAAGATCCATTGCATTAAAAGGCGAAAAAGTACGTGTTTTAGACGAAGACTGCAAAAAATGCATACAAAACCAAGGGTTTAATTTAAACGACGTATTAGAAAAAGGAAAAAGGTTGCTTGTTAGAAAAACAGCTAATCTTCACACGGGCGGAACAATAAAAGACGTTACTGGAAAACTATGTCCCGAACTAAACAAAACCGCCGAACAAATAGCAAAAATAATCAACATACCGGTGGTAGGGCTTGATTTAATAATAGAAAACCCATCAAAACAAAAATACGTTTTTGTAGAAGCAAACGAAAGAGTAGGGCTTGCAAACCACGAACCACAACCAACTGCTGAAAAATTCATCGACCTACTTTTTCCCACATCAAAACAAAAATTCAAATTAAAATAGTATTCTAATTAATAAAAACAAAAAGTAAACTTCCAATTATTCCTAAATGTAAGAATATGAATTCCGTGGGTTTTAAGACTTCTACGGCTAAAAGAACCAAGGCAATTAGTGTTTCTTGCAAAGAGAGAAAATTAAACATGACTAATAAACTAATAATAGAAAAGCCGCCTTTAAGTCCGGGTTGCTAACCTTTTAACCAAACGTGTTTTTCTTATAAACTATAGATAAGTTTAATAATACTGGTTGTATCTATATTAGTTATGTTTAAGTCTGCTTATGCTCATTCGCCGCGTCTTGACACGATTTTGTTGATAGAAGACACTATTCGTAAGTCTCCAAAAGAACTAACTCGTACTGGTTTGTATCATGTTTTGAAGGGCAGGGTAATGTACGGAACTCTGAAGGTTGTGTTGGATTACTTGGAGAAGTCGAACAAAATAATTTATTCTGGAAACAAGATTGTTTGGATTTTCACTAATGAAAAACTTGACAAGGCAGTTTTGCGAGGGAAGAAGTACTGAATGCAGTCGAAGGTTAGGGGAATTCCGGAGTTTGACTTGCAGTATCGCGAGCTTAAGGAGTCGGCTGAAAGTGGTAACGGCGCAAGTCAGATACTGTTGAAGAAGCTTGACAAGGCTATTGACAAGCTTAAGTATAATTTCAAGGCAGGCAAACACGTTCCCAAGAACATGCTTCCTCCTTTTTACGTGATTAACTTCGGCGTTGAAAACCTTTGGAAACTCAACATTGACAATAATTATCGTTTGATTTACACAATTCGAGGAACTGAAGTTGAGGTAATGTCTGTTTTACTTGAGTTTTTTGATCATAACAAGTACAACAAACGTTTCGGCTACAAATAAAAGACTCGTTATATTAACTTGATTTCCTAGGAAATTCACTGTCTTAATATTTTTATTGCCGGGCAAAGGACGAGATTGTTTTCGTTGTAGTCCAAAGTAGTGCAGAACTTATTAATGCTGAATTCTTCATGTTCGCAGCGTAATTTGGCATTATTAGGTAAGGTGCTGCTTAGAGACCAGGTCTCTGCTTTCTCCCCCTGCATTTTAATTCTTTTTGTTGTGTTATAGTTTGCTTTTTATTGAACGGGGTTTCTTGTTGTAATCGCAGTGTGAAGATTGTTTTGTCCGGGGGCACTGGTCGTCTTGGGCGTGTTGTCGTGAAAAAGTTTTTGCAGCGCAAGCATTCTTTGAATTTGATTGTGCGCGACAAGAAAAAGGCTGAAAAGCTTTTCAGGGGTTTGAAGGGTAAAATTACTTTTTTTGAAGCGGATTTTTGTGATGCAGGCAGGCAGGCGGGGCTTGTTTTGAGGCGGGCTTGCAAGGGGGCGAGGGTGGCGGTTCACGCTGCGGCGGTTGTTGACGCTGACGGGGAAAAAGATTTTTTGAAGTGCAATGTGGGGGGCACGAAGCGTTTTCTGCAGGCTTGCAAGCTTGAAAAAGTTAAAAAATTTGTTTTGGTGTCGAGCACTGCGGTTTACAAGAAGCCGTTGTACGTTCCCATTGACGAAGAGCATTCGTTTACTCCTTTGAATGAGTATGGGAAAAGCAAGTTGGCCGCTGAGAAAGCCGTTCGTGCAAGCGGTTTGGATTACTTTATTTTGCGTCCTTGTCTTATTTACGGTCCTGGGTTTTCGCAGGGTTTCAAGCAGGTGGCACGCGCAATTGAGGTGGGGGTTATGCCTGTTGTTGGACGGGGTAAAAACAGGATTGCGCTTGTGCATGTTGATGATGCTGCTGGGGCGGTTGTTTTGGCGTCGGAGTCAAACGTGGTAAATGAGGATGTCATTATTTGCGGGGAGGCGTTGTCGCAGTTGGAGTGTTTTAAGTTGGTTGCAAGAGCGTTGAAGAAAAAGCCTTTGTTTGTGTTTGTTCCTAAAGTTGTGCTTGTTGCGTGTGTTGTTGCTGTTCATTCGGCGTTTAAGTTGTTTGGAGTAAAGTCTTTTTTGAGGGCGGATTACGTTGATGTTTTGGGGGATGATCGTTTTTTTTCCTCGAAAAAGGCGCGGAGGCTTTTGGGTTATCGTGCCAAAAAACGGTTTTCAGGGGCGGTTGAGGGTTTAAACGGTTGGTTTTAAGAATTCTTCGGTGCTGACCGCAAGGTTTAAATTTAATTTTTCATTTAAAACGCATCAATTCTTTCGTGAGGTGTCGTGTTTTCTAAGATGAAAAAGAAGTCGAAAAGGAGTTCCAAGAAAAGTTTGAAAAAGCCGGTTAAGAGGCTTAAAAAGAAGGTTGTGACGGCGAGGCGTTCTGTTGGCGCGAGGAGTGTTTCTCGGGGTAAAGTGGTTAAACGGAAGCTTGTTGGAAAAACTTCTTCAAAGCGTGTTTCTAAGAAGTCTTTGAGGTCCAGGCCGTCTATTACTGAGCTTCTTCGTCGTTCTCCTGAGGATTGGAAGAAGGAAGGCGCGGTTTTTGAGCAGGAGTTCAGCGTTGGCTTTGAAAACTCGGATAATGAAAGTGATTTTTCTGGGGAAGACTAGTTTTTTAGGAATCCTTTTAGGGGTATGATTTCCTTTCGGTCGGGGCCTACGTTTACGGATAAAAGGGGCACTTTGATTAATTCTTGTATTTTTAATGCGTAGGCTTTTGCGTTTTCTGGGAGGGCGTCTAAGCCTTTTTTGCGGCCGTCTGAGGCAATTTTGGACCAGTTTTCTTTGGAGTTTTTTTTGAATCCTTCGATTTCTTCGTAGATTGGTTTTGCTTGTTCTAGGATTTTTTGTTCTGTTGGAATTAAGTCGAGTTTTTGTCCTTGGTATTGGTATGCTACGCATATTTTTATGGGGTTTATTTCTTCTAAGACGTCGAGTTTTGTCAAGTGTACTCCGTTGAATGCGTTGTAGAGATTGGCTCTTCGGATTATTGGTGCGTCGAACCATCCGATTCTTCTTTTTCTTCCGGTGGTTGTGCCGTATTCGTGTCCTCGAGAGCTTATTTTTTCTGCTAAATCGCCTTGTATTTCGGTTGGTAGTGGCCCGTGGCCTACTCGGGTTATGTATGCTTTTACTACGCCTTCTGTGCGTGTTATTTTAAGCGGGCTTACTCCGCTTCCTGTGCATGCGCCGCCGGCAATTGGGTGGGAAGAGGTTACGAAGGGGTAGGTGCCTAGGTCGTTGTCTAAGAAAGTGCCTTGTGCTCCTTCGAATAACACTGTTTCTCCGGCATCTAACGCGGAGTTTACTGCCAGGGAGACGTCTTCTTCGAAGTTTGCGAGTTTTTTGCCTAAGGCGGAGTATTCTTTGAAAACTTGTTTTTTTAGCTCGTTGTTTTTTTTTGTTTTTTTGGAAAATTGTGCGTTTAGTTTTTTCTTTAAGTATTTTTCGCATGTGAGGTCTTCGAAGCGTAGTCCGGTTCTGGCTGCTTTTTCTTCGTACGCTGGGCCTATTCCTTTGCAGGTTGTGCCGATTTTCTTTTTGCCGTTTTTCTTTTCGCTTTTAACGTCTTTTTCAATTTGCCATGGCATTATCACGTGGGCGCGGGAGTCGATTCCGAATACTCCTGGTTTTACGTCTACGCCCATTTTTTCAAGTTCGTTTATTTCAATGCAAAGTGCGCGGGGGTCGACTACTACTCCGTTGCCTATGAGTGATTTTTTTCCTTGAATTATGCCGCTTGGAATTGTGTGAAGCCTGAATTCTTTTTCGCCTATTACGATTGTGTGGCCGGCGTTGTTTCCGCCTTGAAAGCGTACTACTGCGTTTGAGTGTTCGGTGAGGGTGTCGACGATTTTTCCTTTGCCTTCGTCGCCGAATTGTGCGCCGACAACGATTATTCCGCGGCCTTCTTTTTTCATGAGTGCGGTTATTCTAAGGTAATCGCGCTTTAAAAATTACTTGGCAAGTCTTAGTTGTTTTAGGTACTGGCAGGCTTTGCAGGTTTTTGTCGAGGAGTTTGAATTGCAAGCTGTGCATTTGCCTGTTTTGGTTTTAGTGTTTTTTTTCAAAGCGGTTTTTTGTAGTTCGATGCAGGATTGCACGAGGTTGAATTTGGTTCCGGGGCGTTTTTCTTCTTGGGTGTTTAGAAAGTCTCTGATTTCGCCTCGGATTGATTCGTGTGAGTTGGGGCATTGGGACAAGTGTATTGGCAGGTCGCTTAGAAGGCAGTATAGCGCGCATTCTTTTTCCAAGTTGTATATCAGGGGTTTTATTCTTGGGACGAAGCCGTTTTCTATCATTCCGCTTGTTGGTCCGAACCGGGCTATTCCTTGCGGGTCTTTTCGCATGATGTTCATCAGGAGGGTTTGCGCGATGTCGTCTGCGTTGTGGCCTGTGGCTACTTTGTTTGCTTTTAATTTTACGGCGGTTTTGTTTAACGCGTGTTTTCTGAACACTCCGCATAAGGAGCATGAGCCTGTTTTTTTCTTTCGCAAGTGCAGCATTTGGTCTAGGGAGGCGCCGTATATTTTTTTGAATGATACCACGGTCAGTTTCAAGCCTTCTTTTTTGCAAAGTTTTTTTGCTTGTGTTATGGCTTTGTCGCGGTATCCTTTGATTCCTTCGTCGATCAAAACCGGTACGAGTTTTATTTTGCCTATTTTTTCACTCATTTTTTTTAAAACGTGAAGCGTTGCAGCAGAGTCTTTTCCGCCTGAAACTGCGACTATTATTTTGTCGCCACGGCGTAGGAATTTGTGAACGCGGTTTGCTTTCCAGGCGCGTGAGTAAAACAGTTTTTTGAAGCAGTTTTTGCACAAGTCGCGTCCCGAATAGTGCAGTCTTGTTACTGCTTTTCTTGTTTTGCAGGTTGAACACTTTATGTTCATGCGGCATCAGGGTTTAAAACATTCAGTGGCGTTTTATTCTTTCTGGAAATTCAATTATTTTAAGTTTCCAACTTTTTTGGGTTTGTCTTGTGTTTGATGAAATAACGGCTCAATTGGCTGTTTTTTTGGGCAATCCGCTTTATGTGGCTTTGTTTTTGGGTTTTCTTCCAATTTCGGAGGTGCGGGGGGCTGCCATTTACGCTTTTTCTGTTGGTCAGCCTTGGCTTATTGTTCCTGCTGCGATTTCAAACATTTTGGCTGCGCCGGTAATTCTTGCAATTTGGGATTTGATTAATATTCCTTGGTGGGGAAGGCTTATTTTAGGAGAGAAAATTGAGCGCAGAATGCGGCAGATGGGTGATAAATACGAGCATTACGGCGTGTTTGGAATTGCTTTGTTTGTGGGCATTCCTCTTCCGGTGACCGGAGCGTACACGGGGACTTTGATTGCGCGGCTTTTGGGGATTAAGCGGAGAAAAATTCTTCTTGCGGTTGTGCTTGGAGTGGCAGCTTCAAGCGTGGTTATGTACTTGCTTTTGTCAGGTCTTTTCGGCTCGTTTTAACCTCCGCTAATTGCGCTTAAAAGTTCGAGGGTGTCTGCGTTTGAAAGCTTTTCTTTTTCGTGTGCAACGGTTTTGTTCAAAACGGGGATGATTGTTTCAACGTTGACTTTTTCTTGTTTCAAAACGTCTTTGATTGTGCTGCCTTTCTTTAGTTTGAGTTGTTTTTTTCCTTTTTTTTGCAAAAGTGTGATTTTCACGAAAAGTCTTTTGTAAAACAAGCCTTAAAAACGCAGGGCTTCACAAATATTGATTAATATGTGGGATTACTCCGATTTTTTTTTGGAGTCCTGAATAAGTAACCAGGAAAAAACGCGGAAAAAACTCCTTCTTTTAAAGGCGTTTTTGCGGTTTTCTTTCCGGATGGAAAAAAGGTGTTTGTTTCAGTATGTGCGGTATGTATAAGCATGTAAAAAAGTCTTTTTCGCAAAGCTTCAAAAAAAGAAGCGCTTCTTTGATTCGAAGAATGTCTGTTTGGAGAAAGCAGAAGGTGATCGCAAGGGCGGAAAAACCCACTAATCCTATTAGGGCAAGGGAACTTGGCTACAAGGCAAAGAAAGAATTTGTTATTGTTAGGGTTAGGATAAAACGCGGAAAAAGAACTCGTCGAAAGCCTGATTTGGGGAGGAAGCCTGGGCGAAACGTCAAGAGGGTGAACCCTGGGAGAAATCTTGCGTTTTACGCCAAGCAAAAAGCCATGAAGCGCTTCAAAAACCTTTTAGTAGTCGGCTCTTACCTTGTGGGACAAGACGGGGTGCACAAGTTTTTTGAGATTGTCATGAAGGACGAGCACAAGAGTGTTCCGAAAAAACTTGTTAAGCTTAAGGCAGAGGAAGAGAAGGCTGAATTAAAAGTTGAAGCAAAAAAAGTGGTTAAGGCCGTCGGGGAAAAAGCCGTTGAAGCCTCTAATGCGGCAAAAAAAGTGGCTGGGGCAAAACCCGATTTGAAGGCAAAAGAAAAATAAAGCTTTTTTCTTCTTGATTTTAAATGGCTAAGTTTGTTGACTTGAATTTGCAAAATGAATTGCTTGTAAAACTCGAGTTTGACGCTGGTTTTTCAAAGGTTCAGGAAACGCGCGTAGTGGAACTTTCTTCCAAGGCCGACTTTAAAAAAATTAGTTCGGACGGGGTTTGCGTTGAAGGCAAAGACGCTCTTTTGCTTCGGGAAGCTTGCCGGAACAGGAAGGTTTCTTTCATCAACCCCGTTTTTGCCGCAAGGTTTGAAAGGGACGATGGGCTTATTCGCGAGGTAATTCTTCGGGAAAAAGTTTTTGAAATACCTGTTTGTTCTCTTTTGCACGCTAAGCACGTTTTTCGCGCAAAACAGTTGGCGCAACTTCGTGAGTTTTTACGTCGTTGCATTAAATTCAATGCCGGATTCGTTTTCACTTCAAGGGCGAAAGAAAGGGAGGATGTGAAAAGTCCTCGTGAAATCATTGCTATTGCTCATTTGATGGGTCTTTCGCGCGAGCAGGCTGCAAGAGCGTTGTCTTTTAACGGGGAAGAAGAATGAGGGAGAAAAAGCGGTATTTGAGGGTGAAGTTTGAAGGCAAGCGGGCTTTTGATGAGAAGACTGCAAAGCACTTGGTTTACAACTCGGTTTTTGAGTTGCTTGGGGAGGCTGGTGCTGCCAAGGCAAACGCGTTCTTGAAGCAGTTCAACGAAAAAACCCAGGTTGGAGTTGTGAAGTGCAAGACTGCCATGCTTGAGGAAACAATTGCAGCTCTTGCGTTAAAACGGTTTGAAAACGGCGAAGGCATTGCTTTGAGATTGCAAAAAATTTCTGGAAACATTGGAAAACTAGTTTGAGTTTCCGCGTATTTCTCTTATTGTTTTCAGCCGGTCTTGTGATTTGAACACAGAGCTTCCTGCTATTAGCAGGGTTACTCCGCGTTCAACGCATTGTTTGGCTGTGTGTGGGTTGATTCCGCCGTCGACTTGTATGAGTGTTTTTAGGTTCAGGGAGTCGATTCTTTTTTTAAGCTCGCTTATTTTGTCAAGCATTTTGCTGATGAATTCTTGCCCGCCTTGCCCCGGTTCAACGGTCATAACTAGTACTCGGTCGAGTTTTTTGAGCACGTTGTCGGAAATCGCTGTTTGAGGGGTGTTTGGTTTTACGGATACTCCTGTTTTTACTTTGAGGGAGGTTAGTTTGTCCAAGTCTTGCAAGAGTTCTTGTTCGTTTGAGTATGCTTCCGCGTGTACTGTGATGCTGTCTGAGCCTGCTTTTGCAAAGTCGTTGAAAAGTTCGCTTGGGTTGAAAGTCATCAAGTGCACGCAAACTGGTTTTTTTGACACGTCGGTTATTGCTTGCGCGTGGCTGGCGTTCAAGGCGTTTGGGGTGGGGACGAACTTGCCGTCCATGACGTCAACGTGGTAGTAATCCGCTTCTTTTTCCACGGATTCAACGTCTTCTTTGAAGTGTTCCATCAAGTGCCAGCGTGAGGACAGCAAAGACGGGCCTACTAGAACTTTTTTTTCCATGAGTACTTGTTATCACGCCAAGCCATAAAAACAATTCCTGCCTTATTTTATTTTGTTGGAGTGGGAAAAATTATGCCTGATGCAAAGGAAAACGCTGCTAAACGGGCCCTGGATTTCATTGGTTCGCGCACTAAAATCGTTGGTCTTGGCACGGGTAGTACTGCTAATGTTTTTATTGAACTGTTGTCTCAGCACGAGCGGGCACAAAAGTTTGAGTGTGTTGTTACTTCAATTGCAAGCGGGAAGTTGGCAAGGGAAAAGGGCTTGAAGGTAATTTCGCTTGGAGAGTTGAACGGTCGGGAAATTGACGTTGCTGTTGACGGTGCTGACTGGGTTGATGACAAGC
>JBHHTN010000042.1:0-8795 GCA_046753405.1 Candidatus Micrarchaeia archaeon
AAACAACCCTTCAAACAAACGCCAGAATGCTCTCATACCAAGACTACGCACAAAAACTCAAAAAAAACGGACTAACACACATAAACACAACACTCTTCTCTCACGACGAAAAAACACACCAGGCAATAACGCAGACAAAAAACTCGTGGCAACAAACCGTTGAAGGAATAAAAAACGCGCAAAAAAACAACATAAAAGCAAAGGTAACCGTTCCCATTTTACCTCAAAACTTTGCGTTGCTTGCGCAAACAATTCAATTTCTAATAGGCTTGAAGGTAAAACAGGCGGTTTTGAACCACGCTTTTGCCTGCAGCAATCAAATAAACCTTTTGCCTTACTCTCGGTCAATGCCTTTTGTTCACAAGTGTTTTGACTTTGAAAACTTGATTGACGTGAGCATTGAGGGCATTGCCCCTTGCACGCTTGGTTCTGCAATTGACCACTTTGCGTGGAAATTCAAAGAAATGGACGGGTTTGAAAAAATAGATTGCTGCAAAAATTGCAAGTTCCTCTTAAGTTGTAGTGGAATTCCCGTTGAGTATTTGAAAAAGTTTTCAAAAAAAGAGTTTCGCCCCGTGAAAGACAAATTCGAGCACTTGAAAATAGAGGTTACGCCTGGTTGCAACGCGGACTGTTATTTTTGCTACAACAAGAACACTTTTGCAAAAAACTCTCGTCCTAAAGGCCAGCTTTCGACAATTCAAGTCAAGCGCGCGCTTGAAAAGGCGGCAAAAGCTGGCGTTTCGTTTGTTCAATTCACTGGCGGAGAGCCGCTTCTAAGAGAAGACTTGTTTGAATTGACGCAGTACGCCAAAGACCTTGGAATTTACGCGTCAGTAAACACAAACACGCTTCTTTTAAACGCGGAAAAAGCGGGAAAAATTCAAAGGCACGCGGATGAAATAGCCGTTTCATTGCACTCGGTAAAGGCAATTGATTCAAACAAGCACTACTCCAAGGCGCATTTGCTTAAGAAAAAAAGCCTTCTTAAAACACTGAGGGAAGGCGGGGTTGCAGTTGGCGCCAACACAATTGCAGACGCGGAAAACATTGAGAATTTGGACGAGTTTCACAAGACAGTTGGCGAAATCGGCTTTGACTTTTGGCACATTCTAAGGCCGTTTCCGCCTTTTGGAAAGCAAATAACAAACAAGGACTTTGGAATGCTCATAGAAAAACTTATTCGCTTCAGGGAAGGCGGGTCCAGGACAACAACGATAAAATACAGTTTTCCTTTTTGCGCTTACGACCCTTTCAAAGTGGCCGAGGTTTCAAGCTCGTACGTGTGCAATTTGAACAGCACCTCGCTTGTTTTAAGCCCCTCTGGAGTTGTTCGCAGCAGCATTGAGTTCGACTTTGCACTTGGAAATGTTTTTGAAGATTCCTTTGAAGAATGCTGGAACAACAAGTACGTGAAAGGAATTCAAAACCTTGAATTTTTGCCGAAGACTTGCATCAAGTGCAGGTTTGTAGGCGTCTGCAGGGGCGGCTCCAGGCACGCGACCAACACGATTTCAAAAGGCCTCTTGAAATTAGACCCGTTGGCACAACCCGAAAAATACAAAAAAATTCTTTTTTCTTAAAAACAATCAAAAAGACGTTGCGACTGATTTATTGGACACTCTCGAGAAATAGAAGGGGATTATATTGAATCTTTTTTAATGAACTTAAGGAGCGTGAAGTTTAATGCACGCCAATGTTTTGAAGAAAAATGCGGTAGTGTCCATGCGCAAAGAGGCTTTGCGTTTACGCAAAGAATACTTGGAATACGCCGAGGACATGGAACTGTTTTCCAAACCCGATTTTTGGAAAGCAGTCAGCAACGTTGAAAAAGGCAGAACACGCAAAACCTCCGTTAAGGAACTCCGAAAAGAGTTGAACCTCTGAAAAAAACGTCTTACGCAGCTAATTTTACTGAAAAGTTTCTTGAACAAGTCAAGAAACTCGACCGTCAGCAACGCCGCATAGTTTTCAAAAAAATAGAAAAAATAATTCAAAACCCCGAACTTGGAAAACCCTTGCACGCCCCCTCTTTCAAATTACCGCAGCGAAAGGCTCGAAAAACATCGCATAATCTACAAAATAACAGGTAAAACCATTGAATTCACCTGGATAGAACACAGAAAACACGCCTACCAATAAACAAACCTTCTTCCCTGTCCCAGATGGGGCAGTCGAAAAAAAAGCCCCGGACCGCATACGGCATGAGAAGAAAAAAAACGAAGGGTTTTCAGAACGTTTAAATTTTTTTTCAGTGAACCGGCTTGAATTCTTTCCAGCCCCGCTTTTGCGGGTACTCCTTCCAAGGACCTTCGCAGGATTTGAAAAGCGCGCATTTTTTGCAGTTTTCCCCCTTGCACTTTCCTTCTTCCTTTCGCTCTTTTTCAAAGTCTTTTGTGAAATAATCCGGCGCGCGGACTTCTGTTTTCGGAATGAATTTTTCCGAACAATACTGTTCAAACCCCGTCATCAAACAAGGCGGAACTGCCTCCACCATCATTTTCGTCCTTGTGTTCTTCCCCTCCCTCAAGGCTTTTTTTATGAAAACGCTTGCGCGCGAAATAGGCGGCACAATCAAGTCAAAGTTGTCCCACGCGTTGCCGTTTGCGTGCACAAATGCAAGCTGGCACGACTCCGCTTCCAAGTCAATCAAAATCCTTGCAATTTCCTCAACGTGCTCGAAGTTGGGTTTTGTTACAACCGTGTTTGAAAGAACTGGAACCCCAAGGAGCTTGGCGTTTTTAATGCCCTCTAAGGTTTGGTTGAAGGCGCCTTTGCACTGCACCAGGTAATCGTGCATTTTAGCGTTGCACCCGTGCAAGGCCGGCGCAAAGACGTTTGCACCCGCGCCAACAAGCTTTTTTGCAAAATCCAGGTTCGAAAGCATTCTGGCATTAGTCTGGATTTGGATATTTTCAAAACCGCATTTCTTGGCATGACTTACAAGGTCAAACACGTCTTTGCGAATGGTGACCTCCCCGCCTGTTAAAACAACGCTTCTTGCACCGTTTTCCCAGGACGCGTCCAGCTGCTTTTTCACTTTGCCCGTTGTCAAATCTCCGTGCCTTCGCTTGTCTGCAACAACGCAGAACAGGCAGTTGTTGTTGCACGCGTACCCTGCCTTGACATCCGCCCTCAAACGCTCTTCCATTCTTCGTCTAAAAACCCGCACGACCTTTTGAATTAAACAAGTAATGATAAAAAGACCGATTGTGCCTAATTACCCTTTTCCTGTGAACTACCACGGCCTGAAGGCCGTGGCTTCTTTATAGTTTACGGCCTTCAAAAGTACGAAAGCCAAAGCCCGAATAAAATTGCACTACAGTTCATCCAAATACCTGAAAGACATTGGCTTTCCTGCCGTGATAGTTCAGTAAAGAAACCTTTTTTTGGGGGGGAAAAACGAGAATTTCAGGAAAATAGTTTCAAAAGCAAAAAAAGGATGTTTCCTTGAATTAGAAGTGTTGTAAGAACTCCTGCAAAAAGAAGCGGGGCAAACGCGGTTGTCTGGCGAACTGCAATTCCGTCAAAGTCAAGCTTTTTTTCGGCAAGCAACTTTTTCAGCAAGGCAACGTCTTTTTTGGAAAGAATCCCTTTAGGCAACTGTAAAAGGGCAACGGCTCCTTTTGGTTTTCTTTCAAGTTTTTTTCTGACAATCTTGCCGTTTTTCAGCCTGAAAGCGTTTTCCAAAGGCAGCATTCCCGCGCGAAGATCGCTTACCCTCACAATTGCGTTGAACCAAAAATTTGCAATATTGGAAAAAAAGGATAGTGCGAACATTATAAACGCGGCTAAAAACGCTACAAACAGAAATGTTAGTGAAAAGGCCGGGAAAACTTCTTCAAAGACAACGCTTAGAAAGACTTGCAAGAGAATCACTGCAATTGAAATCGTTATGAGAACGCGCGGTTTCATAAAGCGCTTTAATGCAAAAAAAACAGGCAGCGCTACAAGGCCCAGGCCGCCGCCTGCAAAGGCTACGGGGGAAAAAGCGTAAAACGCCTGAAAAATCCAGGAAATCCACAAGGCCATCAAAAACACTTGGATTAGTTCAACTGCCTTGAAAGAGCGGGCAAACACTTGTTTTTTCTCCGCGTAATCCGTTTTCCACAACAGGTAAACCATGAAAAAAACCGTTGCCGGAACAAAGGTGTTGACCAAAAGCGCGAAGGACGGAAAGAAGGGCAGAAAGCCGCTCTGGTAAAAAGACAAGGGCACCAGTGCGGCAAAGGCCGCAAACAATTTTGCGTCACCTGCGCTGAAAACCTTCAACTCCCATAAAACGATTCCTGCCAAAAGCGCGATTAAGAAGTTTTCAAAAACTGCAAAAAGGTACGCGTGGCTAAAAGAGTCTTCAAAAACAAGCGGGAAGTGCGCGATTGCGGCAAAGGCGATGAATGAAAAAACCACGCGGTTGCTTATCACGCCTTTTTTCAAGTCCTCGCGCGAGGTCAAAACGCCCAAGGCAATGCACAAGGCAACGAGGACCGGCTCGAACAACGCCTTAAATTCAAAAACCATTTTTTTTCAGGAAACTTTTATTGAAACGTTTTTCACGCCTTTAAACAATCCCCGGCGGCACTGTTCATCAACGCGCTTTGGGGAAAGAGCGTTTATTGCAACAACAGAAACAGTCTTGTCAAACGACGGGGTTTGAAACTCCAAAGACCCGAGCCATGTTTTTGACGAGGAAAACAATTGCCCGGAGGGAGAAAAAACAAGCAGTTCAATTGACCCTCTGTTTAAAGGCTCGCATGAAGCGGTGCTTCCAAGTCTTATCCAGTACCCCTCGTCTAAAAAAACCTTGTTGCCAAAAACAGTCAAAACCCCGTCGCTTGCAGGCAAAACAACGGTTGCCTGCGGTTGTTTTTGCAAAAGCGCTTGCTGAAAAAACGGGGTGTTGGCGTACAACACAACTGCAATAAAAATTACTACGGCGGCAACTGCTGCAATTGGAAGCATTTTGTCGAAGTTTCTTGCAATCTTGTGCTTTTTGCGCGTTCGCGCACGAGCATTATTTTTTTTCATTCCCCAAAAAAAACTCCTGTTAAAAAAATAACGCTTAGAAATTTAAACCGCGTCAAGCACTGGCTTTTTTTACGTTTTCAAAAAGTTTTTTTTGAAAAAAAAATCCGCGGGGAGAAGGCAAGCGGAAACGAGGAAAACGGGCGGTTTGAACCCTTTTTTTTTCTTTTTTACGAAGCTGTCAAAACCTGCTTTTTGTCGGCGCTTATGACAAAAGTGCGCCCGAAATAAATGCGGTCCAAATCGCCGAAGCACGCTTTGGTTGTTTCAACCGCCCAAAAGTTGTCGTAGTTCTCGTCTTGCCGGCCTACGTCAGTGCAAACAAGTTTTAGGAAGTAGTACTCGTCAACGTTTTGGGGAATTGAGTTTTGAACGTGCAGTTCGCAAACCGAGTCTTCAAGCTCTTCACCGGTTTTCTTGGGAGTTTTCAAAACCTCGTCAATCCTTTTTGCAGTTTCAGGAGTGCAGGAAAGTATTTTTTCACCGGCAATACCGTTGTACGAAGTTCCGTCTGCTCGGTTTTTTCTCAAAAGCAAGTCGTAATACTCCCCGTACTGGCAGGAAATTTCATAGGAGTCTCCTGTTTTTTTGATGTGTGCCAGGTTTACAATCGAGGATTCAAAGGGAACAGTGCACTCAAGCCCGATAATGCTGTCCATGGGATAGCCTCTTGAGCGCAGTTCTGAAACGTATTCGGACTGGTTCATTTCTTCAAGAAGTATTCTGGGATAGTTTTCCAAGTCTAAAACAGCCGGGCCTAATCCGTGAAGTTCTCCTTCTTGGGGATTCAAAAAAAAGTATGCTGCAATTGCAATTGCCCCTGCCAAAACCAGTAAGAGCAGTAAAGGCTTTTTTCCGCTTGCGCCGTTTTTTTGTTGTTTTGACTCGCTTTGCTTGGATTTTCCTTGCAAACCTGCATCTGCCATAAAAACACGTTATGAAAGAGAGCTATATAAAATGTGCCTTGCAATGGGGCTTCGTTCCCATCTTTCCCCTGTTTCAATTGTTCAAAAATTAAGGCATAAGCGGGTCTTTTGATGAATAAGTTCCGTTGCAGATTTTTGCTGCAAACCTGCACCCGCCTGCGCAAACCTCTTTGAAAGAGCATGCCTGACACTTTTTTGGAAGAAACCCTAATTCGCGCGATTTTTTGACAAACGGATGCGCCTCCCAAACCTCTCGAATAGAGTCGTGCAAGGCGTTTCCAAGGTTTTCGTTTATTGAATAGCACGGGGCAATAACGCCGTTTGGCCTTACCACCAAATTGTAAAGCGGGCCGCAGTACATTGCCCCAACTGACACTTTGGACATTTTCATATTCGGCGTACTGCAAAAGGGAACTGCGTGGTACATTTTGCAGTCAATTGCAAGCGTTTCGAGCTTTACTGCAAGGGCTTTGACGTCTTCAAAATCCATGGAGTGCTTGTTGCCTGCAGTTGGAATCGGCCGTAACATGAACCACTGGTCGCAGCAATTTTCGGCAAGGCGTGCAAAGTCTTCCAAGCGAAGAATGTTGTCGCGTGAGGCGATTGTGCCAGCGCGCACTTTCACGCCTGACGCAAGAAGGGCTTTCATTGCGGAAATTTTGCGCTTGAAAGCGCCTTTCAAACCCGTTTTGCCAAAGTCTTCAACAGCGTCAAGGGCGTGCAAAGGGAAAAAAACTTCGTCGGCAAAACGGGATACTTCAAGCAAAAGCCTTTTGTTGAAAAAACTGCCGTTGGAATTCAAGCGAACGCGCAAGTTGTTTGCTTTGGCGTATTTGCACAACTTCACCAAGTCGCTGCGCATCAAGGGCTCGCCGCCTGTAAAGCGAATGGTTTCAACTGCGGACTCTGCAGTGTTGTCTATTACTTTGAACGCGTCCTGTGTTGAAAGCTCCTGGAAAAACCTTCCTTTTTGCGCAAACGCGTTTTTGTTGAAGCAAAAAGAACAGGAGTGGTTGCAACTGGCGGTTACTTCAAACTTAACCTCACGAAGTTCGCCCACTTTTTTCATGTGCAAAAACTGCTTTGAAGACTGCAAACAACGTCAATGGCCTTAAAACCAAAGACAAACTGTAAAGCGTTATAATTATGAAAAGGGAATTATTATAGCATATATGATTGTTTTGACCGGGGCAACGGGGGACTTGGGAGGCCTTGTTGCATCAAAGCTCTTGGAAAAAGGTTTTTGCGTCAGGCTTTCAAGCACGAGCAAAAAAGCCCTTGAAAAAAGGTTCGGAAAAAGCGAAAAAAACCGCAAGGAACTCTTTGAACTGGACTTTGAAAAAAACTGTGATTTTGAAGAACTCACCAAAAACGCGGACGTGGTAATTCACCTTGCAGGGCAAATGACGCGCCACTTGCCTTTGAACGACGCGCGGGCCATTCCGTCTCGCATAGTAAATGTAAACTTCAAGGCAACAAAACACTTGGTTGAATCCGCAAAAAAGTCGGGCGTTGAAAAAATCGTTTTCTCGTCGTCTTGCTCTGTTACGGAAAAAAACACGATTCAACCGATTCGATGGCATCGTCGCCTTTTGAAGCCTACGGCTTAATCAAGCATTTGGCATAGCAAGCACTTCAAAAAAGCGGCCTAAGTTACGCGATACTGCGCATTGCAAGAATTTACGGCAAAAACTTTCCAAACCAGTTCGCACATGAAGTGAATGCTTTGAAGAAAAAAAACTTTGTCCTGCCTGACAGCGGCAACGGAATAATTCCCATAGTGCACCAAAACGACGTTGCAAATGCGGTGCTTCTTGCACTTGAATGCAAAAAAAACGTTGTTGCCGACATTAGCGGGCCTGAAAAAAGTTCATACAACGATTTTTACAAGAAAGTTGCAAAAAGGCTCGGCGTTTGCCCCCCTGCAAAGGCGGGCTCGAAAATTCTTGAATCCTGCGTTTTGTCAAACAAAAAAGCCCAAGACGCCTTAAAGTGGAAACCCAAAGAGTTTTTGAGCGATCACTTGGATGAAATTTGCTTCAACGACCCTACAGAGCCTCTTTTCAGTAAAAACCGCGACAGGAACAAGGTGAAAATTTTTGGCTGACGTTGTTCTTGTGCACCTTTGGGGCGTTCACAACGAGTACCCTCCCCTTGGCCTTGGCTACTTGGCAGCAATTGCAATTGAAGAAGGCCTAAGCGCGAAAATAATCGATCCTACAACTGACCCTTCTTTTTCCCTTGAAAAATTCAGTAAAATTCTGCAAAAGGAAAACCCTAAATTCGTCTGCTTTGGCCTGTACACATCTTACGTGATTGAAAGCTTCAAGATGGCAAAGACTGCCAGGGCAACAATGCCAAATGCAATAATAATAGCCGGGGGGCCGCACGCCAACGCTACCTTGAGCCAGACTTTAAAGGACTGCCTTGAATTCGACGTGCTTGTTCACGGAGAAGGAGAGGAAACCTTCAGGGAAATTATTCAAAACAAAGCCTTTGGAGAAATCAAAGGAATTCTTTTCAGGAAAAACGGCAGAATCGTGAAAAACCCGTTGCGGCCGTTCATTCAAAACTTGGACTCTCTTCCGTTTCCGGCACGGCAGCTTTTTTCAAAAAACTACGTTTACGACGTTTGCTTTCAAGAAAAACCCGTTGCAAACATCGTCACCTCCCGCGGCTGTCCTTACGCCTGCATTTTCTGCAGCAAGGAAACCTTCGGAACTGTTTACAGGCAAAGAAGCGTTCAAAGCGCTGTTGAGGAAGTGAGGGAAATAATCGAAGTGCACAAGTTCAAGGAACTGTTTTTTTTCGAAGACGTTTTCACCATGAACAAGCAGTGGGTAA
>JBHHTN010000043.1:0-8561 GCA_046753405.1 Candidatus Micrarchaeia archaeon
GTTCAAACTGCCAAAAATTCCGGCGGACACCCACGTACACCGACTCGCAAACTTGTTCGAACTAGTACATACTAAAACGCCCGAGCAAACCGAGGAAGAACTGACGAAAATCTTTCCTAAAAAACACTGGCTGCAAGTCAACGAAACATTCGTGTTGTTCGGCCAGCAAGTCTGCAAGCCGAGAATGACAAGAAAACAGTGTGAAAAATTGCTGCGTTTAAAATAAGCCGGCTTCCTGCAAAACCAAAAGCTCGTCTGAGGAAATTTTCTTTCCCGCTTTGAACTGGTCGAAAATTTCCCTTGCGCGAGAACTCACTTTTGCCTTGTGTTTTTGCAACTCTTTTGCCTTGTGCTCTTTAGCCGTCTTGAACTTTTCCTTCTTTTTTTGCACGTCGCCTTTTGAAACCTTTACAAACGCGGAATGCTCTTGGTCGGCTTTTTTCCGCGCTTCATCCAGAACACTGAACGCGGAAGAGATTTTCTCACGAAGCTTCTGGGTCTTCTTGTAATCTGAAACTAACTCTTTGTGTACAAAACCCGCTTCCTTTGACAAACCTTTGATTTGAGAAAACAAGTCGTCGGCTTTCTTGCTCTTTTGGTCAACCTCCCCCCTAAGCACTGTCAGACTTTCCCTTAAAGCATCCTTCTTCAACGCCGGTTCAAGAAAGGACTCCAAAGCCCGCGCTTCCTTGGACAACTTCTTCTCCTGAGCAACACCAACTGCCTGTGTTTGAAGGTGCCACTCCAACTGTTCAATGCGTTCTTTCAAGTGGAAAGAAGAACCAACGTCAGCCAAAGCCCTAACTTGCTCTATTTTTTCACGCAACTTCTTCCTCAAAACGACAAGTTCGTCAACCACTTTCCTGCGCTTTGCACGCAAGTCGTTGGCCTTCGCATTCAACTCGTCTCGCTTGGCCTTAAGCTCGGTTGATTTTTCAGACAAATTCTTTACCTGCAAAATACGCTCGCGGTTTTCACTGACAAGCTCGCGCACCTTTTTGTTAGCCTCATCACGGCTTGCACGCAACTGACTCGCAGACAAACTTTTTTCAGACAAACTTTTCACCAATTACGCTGCTCCCATAAGCTGGCGTTGCAATTCAAAAAACAAGTTCTTAGTGCCAAAAAAATCAAGCGTGTTGAATACTTCTGTTCCGCCGAAAACCAAAAACAACAGGCCCAAAGCAATCAGCATGATCCCGGAAAGCGCGCCTGCAAAAAAAACGTTGTATGTTTTTCCAAGCAAGTTAACCGTGGCGATTTTTCTGGAAAACAAAGGGTGTTGAACAATTTTTGCAGAGTCAAAAAAGAACGACAACAAAAAAAGCGGGATGAATATTCCAATCGAATAGGCAAGCGTCAACCCCCCAGCGTACCAAATGCTTCCGCTTAAGCTTGCAAGGACAACTATTGCGCCTAAAACCGGGCCAAGACACGCTGTCCAGCCCAAGGCAAACAAGGCCCCGAGAAAAAAAACGCCGGTCGCGTCTTTTGCATGAGATTTGCCTGAAACCTTGAAGCCTGCGAAGCCTACTCCCAATAAATTCATTACGCCAAAAACCACAAGCAAAAAACCTGCAACGCCGATCAAACCAGGAAGAAACGGCGTCAGAAAATTTCCAACCAGTGCGGCCAAAATTCCAAAAACGAAAAACACCGGGGCAAAACCCGCGAAAAACGCCAAAGTCATCAGACTCAAACGCTTCTTCTCCTTGAAAGAGTAAGCGAAAAAGGCGGGCAAAAACGGAAGAACGCAAGGAGACAAAAAGCTCAAAACCCCACCCAAAAAAGCTACAAGCAGAGTAAGTCTTTGAGCGGTTTCAACGTTGTGCTGCGCCTGCAATTGAACGTTTTCAGGCCAAACAACTGCTAAGGCAAAAGACGCTAAAAAAAACAAAGACAAAACAAAAAAAACTCGCTTTTTAGACAAAAGCCTTTTTCACCAAAAAGAAATTTTCAAAAAAAATAGGTTATCGCTGGCCAACGGAAGGTACCTGTTCCTCTGAAGGGTTTTCCAGCTCGATCTCGGTAACAATCTCGTCAAGCTCGGCACGCTGTTTCTCCAAAACCTTTTGAATGCGCTTAATGCGCTTTTGATTCAACGCAATTTCACGATACTTTCGAGCCGCTTTGTTGAAGTGCTCGACAGACAAAGTAAAGTAGTCCTCGGCATCCATGCTCTGGGCAATGTCCGCCAAAATTTCTCCAAGCAAAGCATTAGCGCCCACTTTCACGTCGCGCTTGAGCTGGTGGTCGCGCTTTAAATTGTCCTTGATGATCTTAACAACACGCGCGTTTGGAAACGGCAAGTGTTCGCTTTCAGCATCCTCGACAACCTCGCCTTCAACGTCTCCTTCCGCGGCCTTTTCCTCTTCGGAAGCTTCCTTCAAAACTTCATCTGTTTTTTCAGTACTTTGAGCATCAGACATATCACAATCCACCTTCCACTAAAATCCCTAAAATAACTTCCTTGGAAAATAAGCAGTAGACTAGTGTAAAAAGAACATTTTAAAGCTATGCAGAACAGACCAAAAACACTTTTCGCTTGCGCTTGTTTTGAGGATTGTCAACCACAAGTTCTGCCTTGAAACCTTGTTTTTCGAACACTTTTCGCACGAGTTCCTCGTCAAAAACGCTTTCAGCGTAGAATTGTACGACGGCCTTGCCGCGCGGCCTTAAGACTCTTTTGAATTCTTGAGCTGCACGTTTAACGTTCTTTTTTTTGTCCGTGTCGTTTCCCTTTAAAATCCATTGCAAAGCTGAAATTGAAATTATCCCTCCAATTGACGCAGTAGGAAAAGGAACGTCCGTCAAGTCCCCGACCTTAACTTCAAGTCCTTTTGCTTTTGCAAGCCCAACCAACTTAGGAGACAGGTCAAAACCTTGCGCGGAATAACCCACTTCGTTCAATACATCAAGGGAGTAACCAGAACCGCAGCCCGCGTCAAGAATTTTTTGGTCAATTGGAAACATTACAAGCTGCAAAGCGCGCAGGGTTAACGCGCGTTGAATGCGCCTGACTGCATTGGTTTCAACATGTGACACGCCTTCTCCCGACTCGTAAAAATCCAAGGCGGAAAAACGGTTTTCGGGGCGCCTCTTCATTCCAGCACCACGACGTCTTCGAACCTTACGCCGAACTTTCCAGGAACGTATACTCCCGGCTCAATGGTAAAACACATCCCTTTTTTCAAAACTTGGTTCCTCAAGCCCCCTCCGTCGTGCACGTCAAGCCCGACAAAGTGTCCGATTGCCAGGTGCGCGTCGGAAAAAGTGTTGTTCTTAAAACCGTACTGGCGCAAAACCTGCAACGCTGTTTTTGTCAGGGTTTTAGCACTTGCACCTGGTCGTGCCTTTTTCATTGCCGCTTTCATCGCTTCTTTTACTGCGATTAACGCGTCTTTTACTTGCCTGTCGGTTCCCTCGTAAAAGGTTGTCGAGGCATCGCCGCAATAGTAGTCGTCCCTTGCACCCACATCAAACAACACGACTTCTTTTTTTGAAATTCTTTTGTTTGAAGTCGAGTTATGAAACAAACTCGCCCGGCTTCCTGAGAGAACCATCGGGGGAAACGCGTCAAGTGCAGCGTCAAGATCGCGTGCTTTTTTCTCGCATAAACCGGCGGCATAGTTTTCGGTTTTTCCAAAAAGTTTTCCGCAAGCCCATTGTGTTCGCGCTTCCCTCAAACAAGCATTCGTAATTTTTTGGGCTTTTTTTATCAAGTGGATTTCTTTTGGTTCTTTTATTGCCCGCAATTCAAGAAGCGCGGGCGAAAAGTCGACGACTTTTTTATTCTTTTTTTGCAGTCTAACGCACATTTGCGCTGCAAAGTCAGCGCGCAAGTCAACTGCAACGCTTTTTGACTTTTTTGAAACGAGTTTTTTGAAGTCTTTCTTAAATTCGCCTACTGGTTTTGCTTGCACAAAATTAAAACGCGAAGTGTCCTGACAGGTGTAAAGGGTTGTTGAAGAGGATGTCGCGATTAAAAGAGACGGAAACGCGGTGTCTCCGGTATAATAGTAAGCGTTTGAATCGACTTTGTCGCTTCCTCCAAGTGCGGCAAACCCGGCGCTAGTATTGGAAACTGCCTTTTGCAGTTTTTCAATTCGTTTCAAGTAGTCAAAGTGCGTCATGTTTTTTTTCCCGCTCCTTTTCCGTTTCTCTTTTTGAAGGCAGATGCTTAAGAATTTGTGGTTTGTAAATTATTAAACTTTGAAAATGGACCTTGACGTCAACTATTGGAAGAATTTGCTCTTAAACGCAGTTGGAAACGCTCAAAAAGAAGGCGCGGTTTACGCTGACGCACGTTTTGTTGCAACGCAATCGTTTTCAGCGGGCGTTTCAAAATCAAGGAAAAACGCCGACCGCTCGCGTTCTCAAGGCGTTGCAGTTCGCGCGTTGGTAAACGGCGTTTGGGGTTATTCTTCAACCAACACCTTGTCGAAAACAATAGTGTTGAAAAGCGCTGGAAAAGCCGTGAAAGCTGCAAAGGCCGGAAAAAACAATAAGGAAGTAGAACTTGCACAAACAAAACCGTTTGTTGGAGACTTCGTTGTTGAATCTAAAAAAGACTGTTTTGCTCAAAGCGATGAAGACTTGTTGAAAATAGCCGAAGAACAGTACAATCGTGCAAAATCCCACAAAAAAATTGCGGATGCAAAAAGCGGAATCGGTTGCTCAAGGCAAATGCTGGTTCTTGCAACCTCCGATGGTGGTTTGGCAAGCCGCAAAGTAGACCGAACGCGTTTTATGACAGTGGTTGTTTCCCGCGACGGGAAAAAACAACGCCAGTACGTCGGGGGAGAAGGACAATTAGGCGGCTTGGAAGTTTTGAAAAAGTTTGACTGGAGCAAAATCACGGACACCACTTGCAAGCGTTCCGTTGAATTGTTGGACTCCGTGAAAACTCCCATAGGCGAAATGCCCGTCGTGTTCGCCGGAGGCGGAGGAGGAAGCGGTTTGATCGCGCACGAGGCAGTAGGGCACGCGGTTGAAGGCGATTACGCGATGATGGACCGGTCTTACTTCAACGGCAAAATTGGAACAGTCGTTGGAAATGAAAACTTGAACCTGGTTGAAAACGGCTTGAAAAACAGTGGCTTTGGCGCAATAGGATTCGACGACGAGGGGACAATTGCAAGAAAAGCGTTCTTAATCAAAAACGGCGTGTTTGAAACATTCATGCTTGATAGGCAAAGCGCTGCTTTTTTCGACTTGGAGCCAACAGGCAACGCGCGGGCGCAAGACCACACCCGCAGAGTGTATGTTAGAATGAGGAACACGTACATTGAAAACGGGGACTGGAACTTTGATGAAATGATTGAAGAAACAAAAAAAGGGGTTTTGTGCAACCACTGGAAGGCCGGAATCGAAGACCCTGCCGGCGGCTCGTTTCAATTGTTCTTTTTGGATGGCAACATCATTGAAAACGGGGAAATTGGAAAGCCCCTTTACAACATAAGCACTTCTCAAAACGCAACCTTGGACGCGTTGAAAAACGTAAGCGCTATTGGAAACGACTTGAAAATGGATGCGGGCGGCTGCGGAAAAGGACACGCTGATTACGTGACTGTGGGCTCAGGAGGCCCCTCGTTGAGAATAGACAACATAATCGTAGGCGGAGCATGATGCTTTTTGGACGCTGAAAAAATTTTGTCAATTGCAGAAAACAAAAGCGGCAGTGCCGAAGTTTTTTTGTCGCGCGCGAACAGCGTAAGCGCTTTTGTCGACTGTGGAAGACAAAACATGGTGATTAAAAACTCCGAGCAAGGATTTGGCATACGGGTTTTTAAGGACAAAAAAGTGGGCTTTGCCTTCGGCACGCTTTTTGACCGGACAGGCGTTGAAGAAACGACAACCCGCGCGGTTAACAACGCGAAACGCAACCGCGAAAACCCCGCTTTTTGCTTTGTCGACGGAAAGGAAAAAGGATTTGACGATGTTGACAAAAAAATTCTCAACGCAGACGAGGAAACAATTACAACAACAGCGCTTGAATTTACTAAAACAATAGAAGACCAAGACGGACTGCAAGTTCCGCTTGCAAGCTTCAAGTTCAGCGTGGTTGAATACGAAATCGCAAATTCAAGCAACACCCGCAAAAAAGGACAAGGAACTTTTTTTGACGCAGAACCTTACGTGATTGCAAAAGAAGGTGGAAAAAGAGCCGAAACAATCAACCGGAAAACGTACAGGTCCTTTGAGGAAAACGCGGTTGAAGAACTTGCTTGTGAAAGCGCGGAGCTTTCGAAAAACTCCTTGCACGCAAAGCAGTTGAAAACTGGAAAACACGACTGCATCTTTCACCCGGGAGAATTTGCAACCTTGTTCGACGAAACCTACGGGTATATGCTCACTGCAAAGGCAAAATACGACAACCTCGCGCTTTTTGCCGAAGGAGAACAATGTGCAAGCGAAGAAATCACCGTGCGCGATTCAATAACAGAAAAAGGGACAAGCGCTTCTTTTGCCTGCGACCAGGAAGGCGCTTTTCGAAAACCCCTGTTTTTAATTGACAAAGGCATTTTTGCAACACCTGCAAGTGATGCTTTCACCGCCGGATTGCTGGAAACCACTCCAACTGCAAACGGCAGAAGGTCTTGCACTGACCACGAGCATTGGTACTCCTGCAACGTGTCGTGCGGTTTGAACAACTGCGTGTTCGAACCGGGAAATCGATCCTTCGACGAACTGGTCCAAGACACTAAAAAAGGAGTGTTCGTGGCCAGAACCGCCTACCCCTTGGCAGACGAGGTCTCAGGACGATTCACCAACGAAATCAGAAGCGGTTTTTACATTGAAAACGGAGAAGTAAAACACCCAGTGAAATCCACGGTGGTAAACGGAAGCGTGTACGACTTGCTTTCAAAACAATTAATCGGCGCAAGTCGCGAGCGAGAGGTTGTTTCAACCAATTCCTACGCGTTTAGCACGGGCGCAGTAGCACCCTACTTGAAATTCAAAGACGTTTTGTTCGCAGGGGCCACCACGTAAAGCAAAAGCGTTTAAAACTTCAAACGCCCAAAGAAAACGGGTTGAACATTAAATGGCGTTATTCGAAACAATAGCGGGATTTTTCTGGATAATAGTACTGGGAATAATACTAGCACTCAAAGCAATCGTAATACTGAACGAATGGGAGCGCGCGGTTGTTTTAACATTCGGAAAATACTCGTACACCCTGAACCCTGGAATAAACTTCGTAATACCGTTTGTTCAACAAGTCATAATTATCGACATTAGAATTCAAACCGCGGACATCCCCCGCCAGCAAGCAATCACAAAAGACAACGTTCCTGTAACCGTAAATGGCGTGTTGTTCTTCAAAGTGGAAAAAGTCACCGAAGTCGTGTTAAAGGTTCAAAACTTCAAGTACGCCATTTTTCAATACGCTCAAACCGTTTTAAGAGACGTTGTCGGAGAACACTCGCTTGACCAGGTTTTGTCGGAACGCCAGGAAATCGGCTTGAAAATCCAAGAAACAGTCGACATACAAGCTAAAAAATGGGGGTTGGACGTAACCGAAATAAGAATGCAGGACATTGAAATGCCTGAAGACCTAAAGCGTTTGATGTCAAGACAAGCCTCTTCGGAGAGAGAAAAACGAGCTACAATAATAAAAGCCGAAGGAGACAAAATTGCGGCAGGAAACCTGGCAGCAGCAGCGAAAATAATGAGGACCACGCCAGGGGCAATGCAGCTTAGGACTCTTCAAACCATTGACGGGCTTGGGCCAACAGCGTCAAACACGGTGGTACTGGCTTTGCCAGTCGACGTTTTAGAAGCGGCAAAAGCATTTGCAAGAAAAAAAAGCCCGCAAGTAAGATTGCTAAAAAAATAAATCAAATTTTTTTAAAGAACAAAGGTGAAAAAATAAAGAAATGAACATATCTGAATTGAAGTCTGAAATGGGCAACGTGTCAATCAAAGCCGAAGTGGTTGACATTGAAGACGTCCGCGAAATAAACAAAATGGGACGCACGCTTCGGGTAGCCAACGCGACATTGAAAGACGAGTCCGGAACAATCGCACTTGTTTTGTGGAACGAAAACATCGACAAAATCCAAGTCGGAAACACAGTTGAAATAGAAAACGGCTACGTAAAAAGCTGGCAAGACAAACCCCAAATCACTTTGGGCAAGTTCGGAAAAATGACCGTCGTGTAAAAACAATTTTTTCAAATGAAGCCAAGCGCGTTTTGCGCTGCTTCAAACTCTTCGACAAAGCCGCCTGGTTCCCCGTGGCCGGGCGCAAGAATTTTTCCCTTGCCAACAACTTCTTTTTCAATCCTATCGTACGACCTTTTCAACAATTCTTTTGAGCCGTCGAAAATGCGGGGCAACCCTCCTTTTGGAAAAACCGTGTCCCCCGCAAAAAAAACGCCCGAGTGTTCCTCAAAGTAACACGCTGAATCCATCGTATGCCCCGGCGACCAGTTGACCGAGGCTTGAATCCACGCCGGTACATCCAGCGCCACGCACTTCTCAAAAATCGGCCGGTATGCTCGGTCGTCCGCTGTCAGTTCATGAAGAAAGGGAACCAGAAGCGCACCATGCAAGCCC
>JBHHTN010000044.1:0-8521 GCA_046753405.1 Candidatus Micrarchaeia archaeon
CCGTTGAATGTGCAGTTTTACCGTTGTGAAAGCAGGTTTGTGACAGAGCCGTTGCAGGACTTGCTTGAAAAAACCGACAACTTCGGTCTTGTTGTAATGGACGGCAAAGACGCCACTGTTGCTTTGTTGCATGGCACGAAAGTCAAGGTTTTAAGACGCTTGCACAGCACTGCGCACGCCAAGCACCACAAGGGCGGGCAATGCCTTCATGAGGATTCTCTTGTGCAGCTTGAAGATGGTGTGGTTGTTTCTATAAAAGATGTTTTTGAAAAACAAAGGCTTTCAGCGTGTGATTTTTCTAGTTGGAAGTCGGTGTTTGCGAAAGTTGCGCGTAAGTTTAAGCGAAAGGCGAAAACAGCCTATAGGCTGGATGCAAAGAATCCTCGTCTTTCGGTAGTTGCAACTGGAGAGCATCGTTTTTTCGTTGTAAACAAAAAAGGCGTTGTGGAAAAAGCTGTTGCGGAGTTAAAGGAAGGCGATTTTTTGCTTGCTGTAAAACCTTCGCATTCAAACGGTTTACTTTCGCGTAAAGGTGGGAAAACAGCTTCGGCTCTTGAACGCGTTAATGGGGACTTCATTTTGTCTGAGTTGAAAAACAAGACCAAGGTTCCTGCTGAAGGCTTTTTTTACGATTTGTCGTTGCCTTCAACGCGTAATTTTGTTGCAAATGGTTTTATTGTTCACAACAGTGCTGCTCGTTACCAGCGTATTGCCGATGAGGAGATTGACGTTTACTATAGGCGTGTGGGAAGCGCGATGGATGCTTTTGTGGGGCAGAAAAACTTTCAGGGAGTGATTGTGGGGGGGCCTGGGCCTGCCAAGGAGAATTTTTTGAAGGCCAAGACTTACAATTACCAGTTGAAGGTTTTGGGAGTTGTTGACACGGGTTACGCTGACGAGTATGGGATTCGGGAGTTGTTGGATAAAAGCGAGGGTTTGATTGCCAAACAGGAGGCTGTCAAGGAAAAGCAGGTGGTTGACGAGTTTCAAAAGGAAGCGGTTACCGGGGGTCTTGCAACTTACGGGGTGAGGGAAATAGAGGAAGCTTTGGAAGTTGGCAAGGCAAGGTTGCTTCTTGTTTCTGACGACCTTGTATTGCGTCGGTTGGAATTGAGGTGTTCAAAAGGCGGTGAGAGTAAAACCGTTGTTTTGAAGGAAGATCAAAAACCGGATTATGTTTGTTCGTGTGGGGGAAAATTC
This sequence comes from Candidatus Micrarchaeia archaeon, assembly GCA_046753405.1. GTDB lineage: Archaea > Micrarchaeota > Micrarchaeia > Norongarragalinales > CAINOH01 > JBHHTN01. The sequence goes on from JBHHTN010000044.1 coordinate 1,201, forward strand.
AAGGCGGAGAAGGAAGTCAACCTTGTTGACGAGTTGATTGAAAAGGCTGAAAGTTCGGGGGTTGAAGTTGAAATAATTTCTCGTACGACTTCGTCGGGAGCGCAGTTTTTGGGAATGTTTCACGGCCTTGGCGCTTTTTTAAGATACAAGTGATTTTAAGCTTGTTATATTTTTGGCTTGTAGTTTTTCATTAAAAGCGAGTTGGCAGTTACGCTTACAGAGCTTGCGGCCATTGCCGCTGCTGCGATTGCGGGGTTTAATTGCAGTCCTAAGACGGGGTATAGGAGTCCTGCTGCTATTGGTATTCCCACGATGTTGTAGATGAATGCCCAAAACAGGTTTTGCTTGATTTTTTCAATTGTGTATTTGCTTAGGTCGATGGCGGTTACGAGGTCTTGCAAGTCGTCTTTGATTAAAATGATTTCGCCGGTTTCAATTGCAACGTCTGTGCCTGAACCGATTGCAATTCCCACGTCCGCTTGCGCCAAAGCTGGCGCGTCGTTTATTCCGTCTCCTACCATGGCTACTGTGTTGCCTTCGCTTTGAAGTTTTTTGATGTTGGCGGCTTTGTCTTTTGGTAAAACTTGTGAAAGTACCGTGGTTATTCCCAGTTGTTTTCCAATTGCATTTGCCGTTCTGGGGTTGTCTCCGGTCATCATCACCACGTTTTTTCCGAGTTTTTGCAGGTGTTTGACTGCCGCTTTTGAGTTTTCTTTTAACGTGTCGGATATTGCGATTGCTCCGTGTAACTTGCTGCCTTGTGCTACTAGTACTATTGTTTTTCCTTCGTGTTCGAGTCTTTGAAGTTGTTCTTCGATTTTTTCGATTTCAAAACCGTTTTCTTTTAAGAACGCCCTGTTGCCGACAAAGATGTTTTGGCCGTTGAAATTGCATTTAATGCCTTTTCCTGAAATTGTCTGGTATTCTTTTCCGTTTGGAACTTGAATGTTTTTTTCTTTCGCTTTTTTGAGTATTGCTTTTGCCAGGGGGTGTTCGGAGCCTTTTTCTGCAACTGACGCGATTTTCAGCGCTTCGTCTTTGTAGAGGTTGGAGAAGGAAACTACGTCTGTTACGGAGGGCTCTCCTTTTGTAAGCGTGCCTGTTTTGTCGAGTACCGCGGTGTTCATTTTGTGCGCTGTTTCAAGGCTGGACGCGTTTTTGAACAGAATGCCGTTTTTTGCGCCTAAACCTGTTCCGACCATTATTGCAGTTGGAGTTGCAAGTCCCAGTGCGCAGGGGCAGGCGATTATTAAGACTGCGACGAGCGCTGTGAGAGAGAATGCGAATGTTTCGTTTGCGGGAACTCCGAAGACGGGTGCAAAAGTCATCCAGAACAAGAAGGATAGAGTTGCTATTGCTATTACTGCTGGTACGAAGTAGAGTGAAACTTTGTCTGCGAGAAGTTGAATGGAGGCTTTTGAGCCTTGTGCTTCTTCGACGATTTGAATGATTTGTGCAAGCATTGTGTCTTTGCCGACTTTGGTGGCTTTGAACTTCATCATCGCGTTTAAGTTGATTGTTGCGCCTACTACTTTCTCGCCTTTGTTTTTGGTTACGGGCATGCTTTCGCCGGTAATCATTTTTTCGTCAATTGAACCGGTACCGTCGGTTATTGTTCCGTCAACGGGTATTTTTTCTCCAGGTCTGACTATTACTACGTCTCCGACTTGAACTTCGTCCACCGGGATTTCCACTTCTTCGCCGTTTTTTTCAACTTTGGCGGGTTTAGGTTGCAGGCCGATTAGTTTTTTCAATGCTTCCGAGGTCTTGCCTTTTGTAATTGCTTCCAGGTATTTGCCCAGGAGAATGAAGATGAGTATGAACACGGCTGTTTCGTAGTACAAGTTGTCGGCAGTGTATTGCGCAGAACCTGTCCAGATGGCAATTGAAATTGCAAGGCTAAAGGCGTAGGCGGCGGAAGTGCCGATGAACACCAAAGAGTCCATGTTTGGCGAGAGTCGTTGCAGGCTTTTGAAGCCGGTTGTGTACATGTTGAATCCTGCTTTTATTACCGGCGTTGCGAGGATTAATTGAATTAAAGCGGTTATTGACGCGTTTTCAATGAATGGAACCGGCAGGCCAATCATCTTTCCCATTGAAAAGTAAAGCAGTGGGATGCCGAAAGTCAAGGCGGTTGTAAGGCGTTTTTTCCAGTTGTTAATTTCTTTTTCGCGGGCTTTTTTTTCATTGTCGGTTGTTGTTGTTTCGTGCGCGCCGTAGCCTAAGTCGGTTATTACTTTTTTTATTTCATTTGATGTCAGCGTGTTCGGATTGAAGGAAATGTTTGCGCGTTCGTTTGCAAACTCTACTTTTGCCGACAACACTCCGAGAGTGTTTTTCAACGCGTTTTCAATCAAGTTCGAGCAGTGGGTTGAGCCCATTCCTGTGATTTTAAGTTCTGCGTGCATCGTGCCTTTTGTTTTCTGGGAGGTTGTTTGTGGAGTAGCTTGTTGTTTGGAAGCGCTTTGCCCAAGGGGTTTGTAGCCTGTTTTTTCGATTGCTTCCTGCAATTTTTGCACGCTTGTAATTGACGGGTCGTATTCCACGTACGCTTTTTCGGTTGCAAAGTTGACGAAAGCTTTTTTGACGCCGGTTTGCTTGGAAAGCTCGCGTTCGATTGTAACGGCGCAGGAAGCGCAGTGCATGTTGGCAATACTTATGGTTGTTTTTTCCATTTTTGATTGCAAATTAGCAGTTTTTAGGTTTTAAACGTTGTTTTAAGTGAAAAAAAGTAGGGTACCGGCGTTTTTGCCGGTTGGAACTAGTAAATTAAGCTTCATCCGCATCCGCATCCTGGGTCGCCCATTTTTAGTTCACCTCCTTAAAGAAACTTGTGCGAATGCCTTTATTATTTGTTGGTTTAAGCCTTGAATTCGGGGTTATGTTGCGGTTTTTCTTATTTTTGTCAAAAACTTGTTTTGTTTAAAGGCGTTGAATTGTTGTTTTCCTGCAAAATAAAAGGCGGCCAAGGTGAGAAAGGAAAGGCTGATTGTTATTGCTGCGGTTATTGCCAGTTTTTCAGGAACTTGCGGCAAAAAGGGGTGCGTGTTTGTTGCGGGAAACCAGTCCAAGAAGTCGTTCAACAACATCCACAAAAGCCCTATTCCGGCAATTTTTGGGGTAACTTTCAAGGCGCCTGCAAGCAAGAGTCCTTCAAGGAACAGGCCAATGTGTGCTATGAACAGGAAAAAGGATACTCCTGCGTTTTGAGGGGTAAAAAAGTATTCGCCGAAAAAAGGAAGGACGATTATCGTCCACAAACCGTATTTGAACGCGCCTGTTGCGGTTATGAATGCAAACGCGTTGTTTTTGACTCCTTTGAATGCCATTGCGAATGTGATTGCAAACAGTATGGCGTAAAGAGGGCAGTCGATGACGAAAATCCAAAGCCATGCGGGCGTGTGTGTTAGTTGAGGCCAGTAGTAGTATAGTCCGTATAAGAATCCTGCGAGGTTTATTGCTGCAAGCAATAGAAGTGTTTTACGCCAGTCAATCAATTTTTTAGTTTCCTCTTTTTGATTGGTTTTGCCGGTACTCCGCCTACGAATGCGTTTGGCGGAATGTCCGCGTTTACAAGGGAACAGGCGGAAATTGTCGCGTTGTTTCCGATTTCAACGCCGGGCAAAATCGTGCTGTTTGCGCCGATTAACACGTTTTTTCCTATTTTTATTTTTCCTTTGCGGTATTCGCTTACCAGAAATTCGTGGGCGGTTAAGAGCGTGCCGTAGCCTATTACCGCGTTGTCGCCTATTTCGATCAATTCAGGAAAGATGAAGTCAACTGTCACGCCTGCTGCTATTGACGCGTGGTTTCCAATTTTCATTCCAAGCAGTCTGTAAAGAGCGTTTTTGACGCGCAGTGAAGGCGTGTATTTTGCAAGAGCGGTGATGATGAAGTTAAAGTATATTTTCAAGGGGTTTTGCGCTTTTTCCCAGTGCCAAAGCGAGTTGGGGTGAGCGTTGTTTTTTGTTTTGAAAACTTTGAGGCGTCTTTTCATTTTTATGCTTTTAATTTGAGTCGGCCTTCAAGTTAAAACTTTAGCTTACAAAAAGCGTGTTTTTGTCAAAGGTTATTCCGGCAAGAATCGTAAGCGTGAATCTTCTTTTTTGCCGAGTTGATGAATTTGCTTGTTCCCTGTGTTTTTACGGCGTATTGGTCGGCTTTTTGTTCTTCTTTGGATAATTCCTTGTTGAAGGATCTAAGTGCCAAAAAAGGCGAAAACGCGCGGGCGATGAGTGTTGAGAGCTTGAGTGTTGCAGTGTTGTTTTTTATGTGGGCCATTTCGTGCAGTACCACTGCTTCAAGGTCCCTGCGTGATAGTAGTTCCTGCAGGCCTATGGAGAGGAATATTGCCGGGAAAAAGGAGGTGAATGAAAATGCAAACGGTTTTGGCGAGTCGATGTTGAATGTTTTTGGAGGCGAACTTATTTTGAGTTCTTCCGCGCTTTTGCATACGAGTTTATTCAGGCGACGGTCTTTTGCTGACGTGGTTTTTTTGGATTTAAGGTATAACGCGGGGATTATCACAAGGCCAAGGACGAACGAGGCAACAAGTGCTGCAAGAATCGGCGTGAGGAGTTTTCCAAGTATTCCCATTCCGCCGCAAGTGATTACTGCGTTTTGGCAGGCCATTGTGTATGTGAAAAGTGCGAAGGGGAAGAACAGGAATGCCAAGTGGCCGTAAACGAAAAACGCCTTTGTTTTGAAGGAGTGTTTGCTGTCTTTTAGTTTCCAAAGAAGGAATGCGGCAATCAAAAGAGACAGGATTGAAAGGCCAATTTTAAAGTCGTTTGCAAAAAATTGGGTTATGCACTGTCCGCAAACTGCAACGCTCATTTGGAGAACCTCTCGTTAAAGTAAGATGATGCCGAAGGTCCAAAGGACGCTAGAAGACGGTTTACGGTGTCATCTAAAAAGGTGTATTCCAGTTCTTTCTTTGTCTTTTTAGCCGAATACAGGTAGTGTGTGCCTCCGCGGCCTGTTTCTGCAGTGCGTGTGACTATTCCTTTTTCATACAATCGGTCGAGAATTACAGCCACGCTTGTGAGGGGGATTTTCTTCCAGGTTTTCAGCTTTTTGAGTTTTGTGTGGATTTGCCTAACGCGCATGGATTTTTTTCCAGACCAAAGGGCTTTGGAAACATCACATTCAAGAGGAGACAAAAATGCGTGTAAGCCTTTGGAGTCCTTGCAGTTTTTCTTGAAAAAGGCAAGTTTTTTTACCATTGGACACAGTTCACCAATATTTATAAAACATCGCGCAGTTTATACTCTTTTACATGGGTTGGACGACCAATAAATAGTTTTTGCTTTACATTATTTGTAAGTCTTTCGCTTTCTGTGAAAAGCGAATTAAAAGCGAATATATTTATATGGTGAATTTCAAAGTTTTACATTAATTGTAATGGTTAAGGTTTTTGATTTGCAGCAAACGAGGTGTTTGCACGTTATATGACGCACGATTCTAAACAGCACAAGGAGCATGGGACTCATCATTCGCATCCTTCTCATAATGTTCATCATGTGCATCAGAGTCATTCGAAAGACCGCTTTGAAGGCTCTAACTTTTTGTTTTTGCTTGTAATTGTCGTTGCCTTGGTTATGGCGTACAATCAGTTTCAGATTTTCAACGCACAGTCCTCTCTTGCATTGGTTACTGGCGCTGTTTCAAGCGGAAGTATTTCTTCAGGCATCGACACCGCAGAAGGGCCGGGCGGCAGTCAAGGCGCGTCTGTAAGCGGTGGAAAGGACCTTTCAGGGGTTGACATTAATTCTTTGAAGTCAACCGCGCATTCTGTTGCAGCGCTTTTTGACGTTGAAAGCATTCAAACTCAGCAGGATGCAATCAACGTGATGATTCCAACGGGTACTCCGGATTACGGGCCGTCAATGGGTGTTTCATATGATAGTCCTGTTGAAAGTCTTGCACTAATGGCAAGCAGTTACGAGGCGCTTAAGGCAGAGGCAAAGAAAAGCGATCCGGAGAGCTGGCAGAGGTTTTTGAACCTTGCAACAAAGCCTGTTGGCATTTCATGCGAGTATTGCTGCGGGGTTGGGCCTGTTGGCATTGACCCGCAGGGCAATTTACGCTGTGGTTGCCAGCACAATCCCGCGGTACTCACGCTTGCTTTGTGGCTTATGCAAAACACGGATTACTCGGATGCCCAAGTTTTAAAGGAAGTGTTGACGTGGAAGACTTTGTTTTTCCCAAAGAACATGGTGGAGATTGCAATGACCGTTGCAGGCGGGGACACTTCGAAGTTGGAGGATTTGCCTGGAATGGTTGGCGGCTGTTAGTGTTTAAACGGAGGTTTTGGTGGTAAAAATGAGTAAGAAATTGTTGTTGGTAGGACTTGTTGGAGTGCTTTTGGTTGTATCGGTTTTTCAAGCCTTTCAACTTAACGGTTTGAACGAGAAACTTAATGACGTCAAAGAGGAAGGGCTTGTTGCTTCTGCAAGCTCGCAGGTGCAAACGCAGGCTCAGGCGCCGACTCCAAAGCCGCAGGGACAGTCCGGTGTTCCGCAGAACTTGCAGAACTTGCCTCAAATGGTTGGCGGTTGCTAATTAGGGGTCTAAGCGTATAATTATACTGTTATTTAAGAAAAACGGAGGAGATGTTTTTTTTGACTGAAAAACACAAGCATTCAGCGCACTCTCACGCGCGCGCTCACAATGAAGGTACGGGATCGGACAATGAGGTTGTCGCAGGTCTGCTTATTTTAACGGTTTTGTTCGCTTCTGCAAACGCGTTTCTTTCTTTTGACGCTAACGCGACTTTTGAAAGTGCTGTTGGGGAAATTTCCTCGCCGGTTCCCGTTGTTCCTCCTAAGGTTTCGATAATAAGAATTGTTACTGCTCTTTGTTCTGATTGTTTTGACATTGACCCTGTTGTTGAACTTGTAAAAAGTCAGGGCCTTGACGTGATTAAGGAGCGGGAGGTTTTGCTTTCGTCTTCTGAAGGCAAGGCTCTTGTTTCCAAGTACGGGATTGCCAAGGCACCTACTGTCGTTGTAACTGGCGAAACTAATTACAGTGAAGACTGGCTTTCTTTTTGGAAGGATTTCGGCGACTTGAAGGAAGACGGAGCCGTTGTTTTCAACAAGCAAACGCCCATTTACGTTGATGCTGTTTCAGGGCAGCAACGCGGCCGTGTTGAAGCGGTGTTTATAGGCGACGAGTCTTGTTCTGTTTGTGTTAACTACGAGGTTGTCGTCGACCAGTTGAAGCAAATCGGAGTTAAAATAAGCGGGAGCCGTAAAATGAACTACCGTGACGGCGAGGGCGCGATGTTTGTTGAAAAATACAATATCACCCAGGTGCC
>JBHHTN010000045.1:0-8364 GCA_046753405.1 Candidatus Micrarchaeia archaeon
GAGGGCTTGTTTTTGAGGGTGTCGCAGTCTTTCAAAATCATTGCAAAAACCACGTTGTTTCTGTTTCCTGTTGGTCTTACTCTTTCGCTGCAGCGGGTTTTAAACGTGTCAGCGTCTATGAATCCTTTTTCAATTGCAGTGTACGAGAGTTCCAAAGCCGCCTTTTTCAATTGTAAATCCGCGTTTTTTTGGTCCAGCGCGTTGTTTACGTAAAGGCTTGCACCCAAGAAAAGCAGTACTCCGGCTACTATGGGGAAAATGCTTGGAATGTCGTCTCCAAGGGGGCCTAAAAACCCGCGTTTGAATTTTTTCATTTATTTTAACGCCTTTTTTTTCAGTAGGGGCAGTTTCCGCTGCTCCATCCGCAGCAATTTGTTATTACGTCTTTTTCAAGCGTCCAGCACTCTTCTGCGTATTCCTTGTAGCAGTTTTGCAAGAACAAGTATTTTCTGGGACTGCTTCCAAAAAGCGTTTTTGAAGAACACTTTATGATGACCAGGTATTTCGAGATTTCCGAGTCTTCAAAACTTTCGGAGTCTTTCACTTGAACTGAGGGAGTGAAAAGCCAGGCTTGCGGGTTTGGTGAAAAATCCGCTTTTGACGGCAAGTCGCCTTTCACGTATACGGCCGTAAAGTCGTCTACTGAAACCGCGCTTCCCCCGCCGCATGCAAAGGGGGTTCCTATTGTTGACAAATTCATTGAAAGGGTTTGCGTTTTGCTGTTTCCAAGGGGGTAGATAGTCATGCGGTAGCGGGCGTTTCCTTCTCCTATTGGAATTACTCTTGGAAAGGAGTAAACTCGTCGTTCGTCTTCAACTGGTGAAAACACCACTTGGCTTATTCTAGAGGAAATCGTGAGTGTGGCAAGGCGGGCTTGCTTGCTGCACACGTCTTCGTTTTGAATTTTTCCGAAGAAAATTATTATTGCGGCAAGTGCGAAGATGAAGAAAATCATTGCAAATTTTGTGAGAATCCACATTGACATGTCCGCTTTCATGCAAAAATCACTGTCTTGGATAAGCGCAGGTCAAAAGGGCTATTTTGCCTCCTGCTGTTGTCCCTTTTGTCAGCGCGATTGAATAACTTCGGGAGGTCTTTGAAGAGGAGTGTATTCTTGAAATTGTTTTAAACCTGGCTTCTCCTTTGACGGTGCTTGTTGGATTGCAGTTTGACGCTGTTCTTGCCCACCAGCCCGAACCGCATTCTACCAGGTAGCTTTTGCAATTTGTTTTGGCGGTGTTTGAGTTTTGCTCGTCTCGCGGGCACGGGGTTTCATCCAGGTCAACCGCGTTTTTTCCGTCCAAAGGCTGGCAGGCCTCTTGGCTTATTTCAAGGGATTCGGACATGTCCACGCAAACGCTTGCGTCGGTAAACGGCACGAGGTTTCCTTCGGAGTCGTAACCTGCGGGTTCTATTTTCCAGCAGCCTCCGTAGCTTGACGAGCAGTCTTTGCAGAATTCACGGGAGGTGTACCTTGAAACGCGTACTCCGTCGATTCTTTGCCCGCAGCAGCTTCGCATTGTGTAGTCCACTTGTGCTTTTGTTCCGCTGAAGCCGAGGGCTATTGACTGCATTGCAAGCTGGAGTTTTTGGCTTTCGCTTTTTTGCTCTGCCAGGCAGCGCGAGCAGGCGGTTGAATCCCATACGTAGAAGGCGATTGCAAGGCTCATGCTCATTATTATGACTGCGATGACTAGTTCCATCGGAGCGCTTACTTGCGAGCGTCTGCGTTTTTCTTTAAGCATTTTTCTTAATGTGGAAAAACGAAGACTTTGAATTTAAAGCCTTTTGAGCGGGGGGTGTTTTATTTTTGTTTTTTCAGCCAGATTAGAATTAAAGCTGCGTTGGCAACGCTTCGCGCGTAACCTGCGTTTTCACTTGCGGTGTCTGCAGCGCGCTTCATCAAAGGCTTTACCAACGTCAAAATTAGTATTATTGCAATTACTATTACTATGAGCATGTAGACGGGGGTCCACTCGCTTCCCTTTCTTTTTTTGAACGCAAGCTTCTTGTTCATTATTCAGAAAAAAGGAGTAGAAGGGAAAATAAAAGGGTTTAGTCGGGAACTGTCAGGATAAACCGCATTCCCTTGCGCAGTCGTCGGACGGTTCGTCTTTGTTGTCGCGTTCTCCTATGCAAATGTGGTAGTCTCCTCCGCTGACTTCTTTGCAGACTACGATTGTCGCGCTTATTTTTTCATCTACTGTTATGCTTTCTCGGCCGTTTACTTTGAGCGGTGCTTCACTTCCCCCGTCGCAAAAGCCGTTGGACGAGCAGTGAAACTGTATTTTGTCTGTTTTTATTGGCAGTTCTCCCCTGGCGTCGACTCGGAAAATTCTTGAGCCTTCGGCGAATTCTCCTTCTTTTAGTTCGAGTCCGTGGCCTCTTTGGTCAACTGTTTTCATCAAGTCGCTCATGACCATTTTAGCGTCTGTTGTTGTCAGGTTTATGCTTCCGATGAAGCCGAGAAGCACTCCGAGTATTGCCACTGCAACGATTACGCTGATTACCAGCATCATTGTGTCGAATGCTTGTCCTCTTTTCATAAGTAAAAACACCTTATTTGGTTGATTTTCCTATTAAGTTTTCGCGGTTTTAAAACCTTTTGAGGATACGGTTTGTTTAGTTTGCAGTGCCTGCAAGAGCGCTTCCCACCACGTATGCGGTTGCCGAAAACAAAAGTGTTGCTATTGGCAGGGCTTGTGCTATTGCAATTTTGGTGTGCAAGTCGTTGTTGGTGTCTTCTATTTGGGAGTTGAAGTAGGTGAGTAAGATGACTACTTCGAGTACGTATATTCCCATTACCAGCGTGAATGTGAGGGGGTCCGCGTTTTGTTTGGCTAATTCTCCTCCGCGGCACAAAACGTTTCCCATGCCTTCAAAGCCTCCGCCTGCTGAAATTGCTCCGGGGACTTCTGTTTGTTCGCCGCAGGATTTTGCCAGGGAGTCTACAATCATTTTTTGTAGTGAGGCAACTACGGCAAGGACTATTGGCGCGATGAAGGTGGCCATTGTTCCAAGCATTACCGTGACGTCTTCGAGGAGTTTTCGGAGCATTTCGTCAATTTTTTGGGCGTTTCGAATCTGCATGCTCAGGCTTATCAATGATTTTGCGGCTACGTTGACGCCTAAGTTTACTGAGTCGCTCATTACGCGCAGGCCGCTTCGAATGACGTTGGAGGGGTAGTTTTTTACTGCGCCGAAGACGGGGTCGAAAATTGCGCTTTCCAAAGTCATTCCCAGTGACACTATGTTTTCGACTATGCGCTTGAATATGTTGTTTGCAATCTCGCTTTTTGGGAGGAACTCGTAGGTGTGAATAAGTGCTTCTTCCATTGGACGGTTTTCGCCCAAGCGCGATGCAAGGACGTATAAAGCGTCTTTGAATTCGGTTTCCATTGAGCGGACTTTGTCTTGGATTTTTTTTCTTGCCCCGAATTTTCCGTATAAGTAAACGCTTCCTGCAAGGCTTGCGCCTAGGAGCAGTCCGAATATCGTGAATTGGCTTATGAACAAGCCGTGTTCTTTGTATAGCCATTCTACGTGGGGGAGGAATTCCAGTTGTTCTTGCAGGTTTTCGTAAGAAGGAATGCCGTTTATTATTTCTTGGTCAAGTGAAAAGCCTGCGAACAAAAGTGCTGCAAATAAGAGTATTGCCAGGGGTTTGTATGGCAGGAGTATTTTTCCTATTTGCATGCGGCCTTTTCTTGGAAGTCCGAAGAAGTTTTCGGGAATGTCTGGGGGAACGTAAGTTGGCGGCCGGTTTTCCAGGATGCTTCGTCCGAAGAGGTAAATGCCTATTGGCAGGAAGATGTTGTAGACTAAGAATAGGTATTCGGGGCGTGCTATTGCAACTCCTGTGAAACTGCTTCCTATTGGCAGGATTATGGCAAGCAGGAGCGGCAGGAGTATTCCGAAGTAGTACAAGTACACTGTTGGCTGGTGGAGTTGGCGCGCGTACAAATCCATTTTTTCCTTGCTTCCTTCAAGCACGTCGGTGCTTGCTTTTTCAAGCAGTTCGGACCGTCTTTCAGCGTTGCTTTCTATCAAAGAGGTTCTTACGAGCATTAGCGCGTGTTTGAAGTCGTCGCTTTTGTCTCCCCATTTGTATGCCAAGTCGTCGAGTCCTTCTTCAATGCTTGAATAGTTGCCTATTTGCACGTTCCATACTACTTGTTTCATGTCTTCGGCGATTTTTCCGCGTCCGTGGCTTGCCGCGAATTCCACTGCTTTTTCCAGGTTTGGCGAAAGGCGCATGCTCATGACTAAGTAGTTGACGATTTCGGGTATGTATGCCAAAGCGCGTTTTTTCTCGGTTTCAACCTCGTTTTTTGGGAATGTCAGGTAAAGGAAGCTTACGGCTATTGGAGCGAAGATTATGAGGCTTGCGAAGACCATTTTGATTGTTTGGTCGGCGTTTACCACTAGGAAGAGTGCGGCGGCGGCAATTACTGCCAGTACCAGGCCGTAAATGAAAATCGCCATGTACGCCCCGTAGTATTCTTGGGCGGAGACTTCGTAGCCTAAAAATTCCATTGCTTCAAGCTGTTTGGGAGTGTACTTGGCGTTTTTTCCAAAGCCTTTAGCGTGGCGTGCCATCCACTTTGTGAAGGAGACGAATACGGGTTTTTTTGGCTCTGTTTTTTGCTTGCCTTTTTTTTGTTTTTTTTCAAATTTGCTTGTGTAAAGGCTTCCAGGCGCGGTTTCTTGTCTTCTTTTTGACAGCCGCGTTCTTTCTTTTGCCATTTTTGAAATGTGGACTGCAAGATAGTATTTTAATATAATGCAATTCCAAATCGATTCGCAGAATGGCTTCTGATGAAAAACTTGTTGACTACGTCAAAGCCTGTCTTAGTGCGGGTAGGAAAACAAATGACGTCATCGCCGACTTGAAAAAAGCGGGTTGGAAAAGCGAGCAAATTGCCCTTGCTTTGGAAGAAGTTTTGAAGCAGATGGATGCTGCCGAGGAGTTGCAGAAGGCACAGGAGTTGAAAAAGCAAAAGGAGGGCTCTGGGGTTAAGTCCTCGGTTTCGCAAACGCAGCAAAAACCTGTGGAAAAACAGAGCGTTCAAAAGACCGGTGCAAAAAACGTTTCAGCGTCTTTTCAAAAAAAGGAGGTTGGTGAAAACGATTCGAGTCTTCGCCTTCTTTCGGTTATTGCCCTTGCGTTGATCGGTTTTTTTGTCATTTTTGGAACGCTTTACTGGGCTTTGGGCTTTTCAACTCCGTCTTCGGGTTGCACGGGATTTGCAGACTTTAACTGCGTTGACTACAAAGTTACGCCTTCAAGCGCTGTTTTGATTTTGGAAAGCCGTTTTGATTCATCGGTTGAAATGGTTTTGCCGCAGTGTTCGCCGTCTTTTGTTGCCGCAAATGAAAGAACGTCTTGCGTTTTTGACGGGAGTTTCAATGACGGAGACCGGCAAGTGGTTCTTGTAGAATACGAGTCTTCCTCCGGCGTTAGAGGCAATGACAGCGGGTATTTTAACGTGGTTTTTGAGTGATTTTTCAGCTGACTGTTTTTTCGGCTACTGCCCTTGGTGCCAGTTCGGCATCCGCCCATTTCTTCCAGTCTTCCAAAAGCGTTTGATGGTTAACGCTTCCAAATTCGTCGCGTTGTTTTTCGGCCAATAAAGTGTACTTCGAGTGCGCGTGAAGCGCGTATTCCGCCTCAAGAATTCTTGGAATGTTAAACTTGTTTTTCGCGTCTACCAAGTACTGTTTTGTTTCGCCGCGCGTTTTTATCTCGTTCCAAATTTCTTCAATTTCTACTCCGCGTATTCTTTTAATTTTTCTCAACCACTCGGATTCAGCTGCTTTGTCTTCGAAGAATTCCAACTCGTCTTTGCTTGCGTCAAAACTCATCCAATTCAAAAACCCGTTTTCGCGCAATGGGTCTTGGTTCCACTCTTTTTTCACTTCGGTTACTTCAATGAGCCTTCTGTTTCTTTTCAAAGACCCTTTGAACCTTATTGGCGCGGAAACCACTGCAAAGTCTGTTGCCTTGAATGAAGTGGTTGGAACTCCAAGGTCGTTTACTACGCGGTCCCAAATGGAGTAAGCGCTTTCCCCGTGAATGGTTCCCATGACAACGTTTCCAACTGCTCCGACTCTCATGGCCTCGTAAAGCGCGCGTGCTTCAGTGCTTCGCACTTCGCCTACTATCAGCACGGAGTCTCCAAGACGCAAAGCGGTTCGAAGGGCGTCTTCTGCTGAAACTTCCGCTTCGCTTTGCGCTCCAATTGGAGGCCTTGTTTTCAGTCTTTGAATGCTGAAGCCTTGTCGTTTAAGGGAAGGAATGGGTAATTCGGCAGTGTCTTCTTGAACGATGATTCTCAGGTTTTGGGGAATTTCAAGCATCATTGCCTGCAAAAGAGAGGTTTTCCCGCTTCCTCGCGAGCCTACTATTAACATGGACGCTTGGGCGTCTACGAAATAAGAAAGCATGCCTGCTGCAAACGGTGTGAACATTTTGTTGTCTAAAAACTGTGCCAAAGTCCACGGAGTTGTTTTGTGCAACCTCAAGGCAAAGGCCGTGCCGTCCAATGCAAGGGGTTTTCCGATTACTGCAACGCGGGTTTGCAAGTCTGGTAGGTCAAAGTCCAAAATTGGGTGCGCTTCGTCAAAAGGCCTTCCGGACAACGCCCTGAATCGCGATACGGTTGCTTGGGCTTCCTCCTGGCTGAAAATAATGTTGGTCTGGCACTGTCCGTACTTGGAGTGCACCACGTAAATTGGTTTCACGCCTAAGGGGGAGTCGATGTAAACGTCGGTAAGGGTTCTGTCGGAAAGAAGAATTTCTAAAATTCCGTATCCAATGGTGTAGCGCGAGACTATGGTTGCCAGGTCTTCTTTTTCTTCGGTTGAAAGCTTTATTTTGTTGCGCAAAGCCAAATCGGAAATTGTCGCAGTGTAAATTTTCCTGAAATACTTTCGCGCTTGGGCCATTCCCATGAAACGCACTTGGCCGGGCCTGTGTCCTGCCACCACTTCCTTGGTTTTTTCCAAAAGAAAGTATTTTTCCGGGGGAAGCGAGTACTCCGGGGGATTGATGAAGTACTGCAACTCTAGTTTTTCAGGGTGCTTGTAAATGTAAATGTCGCTTTCCAAAACCTTGTACTGGTCGACAAGTTCCAAGGTTTCAGTTCCGGTGAAAAAAATCCGCGAGCCTATGAACGAGGGCTTTATTGCAATTTCAAAAAAGGGAGCGTAGTACGCGCTTCGGTCGCTTGGAATTCCTCCAAGTTGTGCCAAGTACTTTCGCATCCGTGAAATAAGGTCCGTGCTTTCAAGTTCCTGCCGCATGTACTGCAGCGTGCTCAAAAAGGTTTTTTCGTCTTCCAGCGCATCGCCGGTCAAATTCTGCGCTTTTGTCAACTCGTGTTTCAGTTCTTTGACAAGTTCCATGTACGCCTTAAACGGGTCTTCGCGCAAAGTGTTCAAAATCCTGAGCACCGTGTTGTGTCTTGGCGACAACACTTTGCTTTCTGAAACTGTTCCCAAGTGGGAAGGACTCCAAACAGCTTCGGCTTCAAACTTGGTTACGACATCGGCAATGCCCTTCAAAAGCTTTGTCTGGTCTTCGTTGTAAATCCGCTCGTAGTACTCGCTTAACACGACTTCGTCTGCTTCAACTTGAGTAAGCTTGTCCACGACGTCCTTCATGCACTCGGCGTACTGTGCAACGTCTGCTCCAAACGACTTTTTCTTGTAGTTGATGATAAGGCGGCGTTTTTCGCCCATTTGTCTTACTTTAAACTCGGATTCTTCGTCGGCCACAACAAAAACACTTGAAAAACAAACAAAACCAGAAAATTAAAGGCTTTTGCAAAAGAAAAAAAGCAAGCTTATTCAAAGTAATCATTGATAATTACCAAATGGGTCTTCCGGAAAAAATAGCGGAACTTGAAGCAGAGTACGCAAAAACACAGAAGAACAAGGCAACAGAAGTACACCTTGGAATACTAAAGGCAAAAATTGCAAAACTCAAACAGCAAATTGAAGCTTCTTCCAAAAAAAGCGGCGGGCCGAAAAAAGGCTTCGACGTAAAAAAATCAGGCGATGCATCCGTTGTATTAATAGGCCTGCCGTCCGTTGGCAAGTCAACGCTTTTAGGAGCGCTTACCGGGGCAAAATCCAAAGTGGGAGCATACGCTTTTACTACCCTGACGTGTATCCCCGGCGTTTTGACTTACAAGGGCGCTAAAATTCAAGTTTTGGACTTGCCGGGAATCATCACGGGTGCAAAAAAAGGAGTGGGTCGCGGAAAAGAAATACTGGCAGTTGCACGAAACGCCGATTTGGTGTTGCTGATATTGGATGTTTTTCAACCATCTCACGAAGATGTTCTAGTAACAGAATTAG
>JBHHTN010000046.1:0-8361 GCA_046753405.1 Candidatus Micrarchaeia archaeon
CCAAAACACTGCTTGCCCCAAGTTTTTCTGCAAGCTTTGCTGCCTCTACAGCACCAACGCTGCTTTTTTTCACCCACCCTTCAGTGCAAACCTTGCCGTCTTTACAATCAACTGCAGCAATTACTTTGCCTTCAAACTGCTTAAAGATCTCAAAAGCATTTTCGGACAACAATTTTGTTCCAACAACTATTTTTTTTGCTCCTGCCTCAAAAACCAAAGCAGCATCTTCAACACTTCTTATTCCGCCTCCAAACTGTACTCTCAAACCTTCGCTTGCAATTTCCCTCAGGCAATCAATGTTTTGAATTTTGCCTTCGAACGCGCCGTCCAAGTCAACCACGTGCAAACTTCTTGCTCCTTGTTTTTTCCAAAATTCCGCTGCATCAGATGGCTTTTCAAAGTAAACCTTATCGGTTCCCTTGAGTCCTTGCTTTAGACGAACGCACTTTTTGTTTGAAATATCTATTGCCGGAATAATTCCCATGTTTAATCACATAATTCTACGAAGTTCTTCAAAATCCTCAAGCCCACTTCTCCACTTTTTTCAGGGTGAAACTGCACTGCAAAAACGTTTTTTCTCCAAACTGCAGACGCAAAGTCCTGGTTGCAATAATTTGTTTTTGAAGCAACAACCTCTTTTTCAGACTTCGCGTAGTAGGAGTGCACAAAGTACGCAAAAGAACCGCTTTCCACATTTTCAAAAAGCGGACAATCACTGTTTACTTCAAGAGTATTCCAGCCCATTTGCGGAATCTTTTGTTTTCCCTCAAAACGCACTACTTTTCCCTTGAAAAAACCAAGTCCAGGCGATTCCCCTCCTTCCAGACTTGCTTCAAAAAAAAGCTGCAGACCAAGGCAAATCCCAAGCAACGGAACACCTTCACCCTGTCTTTGACGCAAAACTTTTTCAAAAGCATCAAGCCTCTTGCGTGAGGGCCCAAATGCCCCAACCCCAGGAAGAACAATTCCATTGCAATCAAAATCATCAGGAGAACCCGTAATTTCAGGCAAGGCTCCTGCTTTGCAAAGAGCATTGCTTACGCTTTGAAGATTTCCTACTCCTAAATCCAACACTTTGATTTTTGGCTTCATTTTAATCCATTGCTCCTTTTACTCCAACGCAAAGTCCTTTGCGCCACTTGTTACTTGAAAAAGCACGTCGCAGTGCTTCTCCAAGCGCACGGAACGCTGCTTCCCACGCGTGGTGCGGGTCTGCTCCCGTCTGCAACTCAACTCTTATTGTGGCATTGAGTCCTTGAGAAAACCCTTCCAAAAACGCAATCAAGTCACAACTAAGCATGTCTTCTACCTGCTCAAGATTAGCACCCGGACAAACCCTTTCTACAAAACAATTTGTTCTGCCTTCCATGCTTATTGCCGCAAAAGCTTTTGCCTCGTCAATAACCGCAAAAGCAAAAGCGTTTCCTTCTATTCCCTCGACAGACTTCTCTTCAAACATCTGCCTAAAGGCACGACCCAAAACTATCCCGCTGTCCTCTGCAATCACGTGAGCTAAAACCCATTGCTTCGACTCGATTTTTACGTCTAGGTTCATGCACGAGCGCCAAGCAAGCGTTTCAATCATGTGGTTCAAAAACGCTTTTTGCGTATTGATTTGAAAATCACGCATTGCGTCTGTTTGCACTTTTGCCGAAACAATGCTTTCCCTCGTTTTTCTTTCACTTGTAAATTCATTCATTTTTTATCAACTCTGATTTTCACACTATTTTTGTGTCCGTCAAAACCCTCGACATCAGCAATGCACTCCACGACTTCATCGTAAAGTTTTTTCAGTGATTCTTTGGACACATATTCAAACTCTGTTTTTTTCAGGAAGGACTCCACTCCTACTCCCGAAAACATTTTTGCGTACTGGGACGTTGGCAGAACGTGGTTTACTCCGCTTGCATAATCCCCTACTGCAACAGGAGCATAATCCCCAAGAAAAACCGATCCTGCATTCGTTATTTTCTCCAAGAACTCCCAGGGTTCTCTTACGCTTACCTGCAAGTGCTCCGGAGCATAATCGTTTGAAAAGAAGGCGGCCTCATCCAAATCTTTTGCAACTACTATTGCAGAAAACCCCAAAAGTGATTTTTCAATTATTTCCCCACGCGAGAGGAACTTTCGTTGGACTTCTACTTCCACCAAAACTTGTTTTGCAAACTCCTCCGAGGTTGTCACAAGCACGCCTGCTGCATTTGCATCGTGTTCGCACCTGGCAAGAATATCGCTTGCAACAAACGAAGCATCTGCCCCCCCGTCTGCAACTATTATTGCCTCGCTTGGCCCTCCCGGCATGTCAACTGCAACCTCTCCAAAAACCAAAAGCTTAGCCGCAGTTACAAACACGTTACCAGGACCGCAAATCTTGCTTACTTTAGGAACAGTCTTCGTCCCGAAAGCCATTGCAGCGATTGCCTGAACCCCGCCAACTTTGTAAACCTCGTCGACACCCGCCAAATCCGCTGCAACCAGCACCTCCGGCCTCGCGGCCTTAGGAGGCGTGCAAGCAACAACTTTTTTTACTCCCGCTGTTTTTGCTGCAACCCCCAAAATCTGCATTACCGTCGGGTAAGGCGCTGTTCCTCCTGGCACATAGATTCCCGCCGATTCAAGCGGCGTTGCAAACTGCCCCGCAACAACCCCCGAAGACAAAGTCGCCTTCCACTTTTTATTGGAGTGTTTCAACTGAAGTTCTGCAAACTCCTTTGCGTAAGACACCTGCTTTTTTACAGCCTTCAAAAAAACAGGGCTTACCTCCGCGTACGCCTTTTGAATCTCCTTTCTTGAAACACGCAACTGCGAAGAGTTCATTCTAACGCCGTCGAATTTCAGCGAGTAATTCAAAACCGCTTCGTCCCCCAGTTCACGAACCTCTTCAATCACGGGAAGCGCGACACTCTTAGCCTTCTCAATGCTCGTACGAGAACGCTTCAAAACACGCGCAAGAGCCGCCTCATCCCCTTTATTGCCAAGCCTTAAAACCTTCAAAGCAAACCACGCGCCATAACAATCACAAAACCAGCCTGTCAACGGAAGAAACAATAATGCCGCTTGCACCGCTTTTTTTCAAATCACGAACAAGACAAGACAAGTCTCTTCCATCCACAACCATTTGAATAGAAACCATTCCCTGCTGCAAAAGAGGCGACACCGTCGGAGAAGAAAGCGAAGGAAGCATCCCGCGAATTTTTCCAACGCAATCGACAGGGGCATTCGCAGTCACCAGTTTTCGAAAACGCCCCTGAACAACGCTTTTCAAAGCGGAAACAAAATCCGCCTGAAGCGAAGAAGAACCGTATTCAAAATCATTCCTTTTAACAAGCCTTGCAGTAGACTCAAGCAAAACGCTTACAACCCTCAAATTATTGGACCTAAGCGTGGTGCCGCTTGCAACCAAGTCCACAACGGCATCAGCAGCATTAAGACGGCACGCGTTTTCAACAGCGCCATTCAACTCTACAAGTTCAACCTGCACGCCCAAAGAAGAAAAAAACCCACGAGTAATGCCCGGAAAACTTGTAGCCACACGCAAGCCCTCCAAATCCTCAAGACGACGAACACTTGATTTTGCAGGAACGGCAAGAGAAAGCCTGCAGCCTGCAAACTTCAAGTCCTCCTCAACATCAACACTTGACGCGTTTTTTTCGCGCAGCAAGTCAAAACCGGTTATTCCAAAGTCAAAAGCGCCGCTTTGAACAAAAGAAGGAATGTCCTCCGCCCGCACGAAAAAAAGTTCAAGAGGAAAATTCGAGCACATCAAAGAAAGCGTTCTTTGAGAATAATCAACAGGAACATCAAAGCCCGCGTCATTCAAAAGACGAAGTGCGGGTTGACAAAGCCTCCCCTTAGAGGGCACTCCCAAACGCACAACGGCGCTGGGGCTTTCAGAAAAACTTTTTGAAACCGTGAAGGCAACCACCTTTAACATCCACTAAAAACCAACCCCGCCACAAACTAATCCCACTATTTTCCCACTAATTACGGGCGAACTCGCATATAAACGTTTTGGAAAAACGGAAAATCAGAGCCTGCGCATTTTGACTTCTTTTGCACCTTTTGCCTTAAGGGCCTTTTTCAAACGCGGGAAATCTTTGACACTCGAAGCGTTGCACAACAACGTCCAAACCGCGCATTTTCCGCGCGATGTGGAACGCGAATGGGACGAAACCAAGTCCGCACCGTGTTTTGCCAAAACACCAGCCGCCTTTGCAAGACTCCCCGGATCGTCGGAAAGCGCGATTTCCAATACAATCAGGCCTTTTTCATTTACAGGCGAAATAATCACGCGGTTGTTTTGTTCGTCAAGCGAAATAAAGACCTTGTCGTCTGACTTTAGACCCAGCATTTCGCGGAAGGCCTGGGGAACAACCACCCGTCCCTTTGAATCCAACTTCACAACTTCAAAACGAGGCATTCAAACCCACCAAAATCCCGACGCAATATAATAACGATTCCAATGCATTTAAACATAATCCGCCAAACTGAATTGCTTGACTTTCTCGTCCTCGAAAATGCTATTAATCTCGCGTTCTATGAGCATGAGCCTTTGCTTCAAATAATTGGGCAACCCGTACTTTTCAACGATGTTCTGAGACAGCTTCAAATACTTCTCTATTCCCCCCTTGTTAACAGTAAGAAGCAATTTTCCACCGCACTTCCTGCAAACCCCTGCCAACGGAACTCGGCGGTACTTGGCGTTGCATCCCACGCACCGGAAGGACTGCTTGGAAAACTTTCGCAAGTTTCCATAAATGTCCGGCAAAAAATGGGAAAGCAAGACTCGTTCAGCCGCATCTTGTGCGTCAACGGCCCTTACTTTCTGCATCAACACCAGTTCCTCAGCAACTTTTTCAGCCATATCGCCAAGCTGAACATACTTTGTTTGCACGGGACCTTCCAAAGAAGCCTTGTGAGTAAAGCCTATTCCCTCGTACTGGGACGGTTTTCCCAAACGCGAGGAAATCGTGTCAAGTTTCACGTCGCCAGGACTTGTATTGTTCAAAGACGCTTCGTAAAACTCCAAAGGATACTTCGAACACGCGTCCATCGCGTGCACCTCATCGTCAACCTCAAGGGGGTCAAGCAAAGTGGTAAGCACAAGCGGCGCGTCCATTTTGCCCCCCCTCGTTTCAGGCAAAAACTTCTTTGAAAAGTTAAGCAAGCCATCCATAAGAAGAAGAACGCAGTCCTCATCTCCATCGCAGTTATGCATCAACAACTTTCCTTTTCCTGCTGCAAAAACCTTGTCCGAACCCTTCTCAAGCTCCAAGTCGTAAACAAAATCCGAATAGTTTCTTTCAGTTATTTTTTTGACTTTCGACACGACCAGATCTTTTGTTTTTTTCAGTAGGCGCCTTCCGCGTTTTTTGCAAGAGTTCTGAATTGCATTCTTCTTTGCACCAGACAAACTAAGATTTTTGCAGAGTTTTTCCATATCATAAGAGTACACGCAAACATAATGCAAAATACATTGAGGAACCTCTTTTCCTTTTTTTGCATATTTTTCAAAAACTATTCCGCTTTTGACATTCTTTTTCTCTTTTTTAAAAGTAGACGCAATATCCAAAGAAGACAAAAGGAAATTTAATTGACTTGCAAGTTTTTCTGAAACAGTGCAATACTTTACCTCTAAACGCGAAATGTTAGCATCGCCTTGAAAACAACCCGAAAGAAACGCGTATTTTTGAGATTCAGATGCTGAAAAAACAAGTTCTGGAATTTGTTTTTCGTAAGCTCCCTTGCCAACACATAAAAATTCCTTGAAAAACTTGTAAAGAAGCTTGTTGGTTACGACTACGTCTTTATCAGAAACAGTTGCTTGCAATTTAAAAACTTCTTTCAGAAGCTGTGAAAGCTCGCCTCTAATTTCTTTCACGCTTGCTGCAAACCCAACGTGAAAGGATTCTTTTCCCGTTACGTTCGACTTCCAAATCCAGCCTTCGGAAACATAGTAGCCAAGCAACTTGAAAAACGCATCCGACAACTTCAAAGTAATAGGAAGCGAAGCGAAATTATGTTTAAAACCCAAGGAAAAAACAGCGTCAGAAGAACGCGTTCTCACTTTTAAGTAAACACTCAACGGCAACGAATGCGGCGCCCTAAAAAAATAGTTTTTCACTTGAATTTTTGAAAGGCCTAATTTTTCCTGCAAACGTTGCATTCCTCCAAAACTACTAACTACTTTTTTGCAAAAATCTTTACTTGTACGCACTGAAAACGAATCAGATTCATCGTCAGTTTCAAAAACATCTACTAAATTCAATTCGCGCAAAACATTTTCCGAAGTTGAAACATTCGAAAGCGAAGCCAGCAAATCGTCTTCACATAGTTCTCCTGCAACCTTTTCCTTCAATTCCGTACCATTCCAAACCCATACAACATGATTAGGCGTAACCTCTACTTCCTGACCGTTTTCAGCCTTAATTTCAAGCACTCTTCCTTCAAACCAACGCCTTGAAATTGACTTTACACGCTTCTTTGATTGTTTACCGTTGGTAACTGCCCCAAACGCAAAGACTTTTCTCTTTTTTAAAAGCTCAACTTTTTGAACAGCATGTTGTTCAACGCTTCCAAAAAGTTCAAAGTATTTTTGAAACATTTGCGCCGCACTTTCTACATGAACCGCAGAATCATTTTCATAGTAAACCATCTGACTTGAGGAAAGACAATTTCTCCTTGTCGCACAATGAAGGTATGGATGCGCAAGAATTCCGCGCGCGGTTGTAAAACCAATTATCCTCCCTAAAATGCCGGCGCTTGTATGCGGCGCAATTACTATTACTTGATGACCCACCATATCATCAAGACTTTTAGCGTTGTAAAACGGTTTTTTCCTATAAACATAAGACAACTCGTCGTCAACAAACCTTGCAACCTTCAAAAGGTAATCCGCCCCGTTGTTGGATAAAACTAGGTCCTGCGGCTTCAACTCCACCACCTGACTAGCGCTTTTCAAAGGTTTTCCTTCAACGTCCTTGACGTAACCAAGCTCCTTCAGTTTTTCAACACTTGTTCCAACTTCCGCGGGAACAAAGTGAGTCAAAGGAACTTCCGTGGCGTCAAACCTGCAAGTTCCGTCTCTAAAAACAAAAACACTGTGCTTTGCACGCAACAAACCTTTTTCCAGCAACTCCGGAGTTTTAGACGCGGAAATCAAACCGATCACTCCCTTGATTTCCTTCGGGACAAAGGCAACGTTTTTGCACGCGCGATTGAATTCCTCGTAAACGTTTACCTGCCTTTTTTCGGCAAGAGAACCAAAACTCCCGCACTTGCACTTTTTCTGGTCCTGCCTAAGAGGCGTTCCGCACTTTGAACACGAAGAAAGCTCGACTGCGCGAAGATTGCAAGACGGACACTTGGCGTTCAACAACTTCTGCCTGCACTTAGGACAAACCCTGTTTGCAACTTCAAGTTCAGCCAAACCACTTGAAAAGCCTCCTCCTTCTCGAAGGTTTTTAATGGCCTTGACAACACTCCTGATCTTTCCGCCGTGCTGGCCAATGGGAAACAACGCGTGCACCGGAGGCTGCATCTTACGCTCTTTGGCTTTCTCAGGACGCCCCATGCTCGCACCAACATAAAGACCAGCCTTTTTCATCACTTTGAAACCCGAAGCGTTGTTTACAAGCGTCATGGAATCAACTTGACCGTCAAAAAAAGATTCAATTCTAGCGCTAGACAAAATTTTTCCATCCAAAAGGCCCAGCGTGGAAAGAAGCGCCAACGCGTTTTCACAATCCACGTTCACAAAGCCTTCCTGTAAAACATGAGGAACACCAAGGCACTCAAGAAGCCTTTTTTGTTCTGCCGTTTTGACTTTCAACCCGTTGAATCTTTCGCCTTCAAACAAAAGCGAGCCCGTGCAAAGCCACTGGCACAACTCAAAAAGCTGCGTTGAACTCAAGTCATGGTAAAAAAACGTGAACTTGGGCGACAGTGGAACCTTTTTTTCCTGTGAAAGCGCAAGCGCTTCCTCAAAAGACATTTCGTTTATTTCATTAATTGTTTTTCGAACTCCTTCTTTTTCCAAGAGAAGCTTGAACCACTCCTGGCACCATGCGGCCTGCACCAAAGGATGATTGGACTTGTAAAAATCACCGTAGTTCACAAGCAAATCGCCCAAAAACAACACTTCCTTGACCTTTCCGCTCAAATGCTTGGCCTCCTGCAGTGTTTGAAGCTGTTTGACGTCGCCAGACTCAAGCAACACTATCGGCCCGTCAATTTCGTTGCAGGGAGTAGCAATGCAGCCCTTCCCAGGACGCTCAAGTTTCAATTGAGTTCCTATTGCCGGAAACTCGTCCAATATAACCATGGCAGCAGGGTGAATCGCTTTAGCCGCAATTCCCGTAA
>JBHHTN010000047.1:0-8209 GCA_046753405.1 Candidatus Micrarchaeia archaeon
CAGTCAAAGCACGTTGACCAGGAGAAAGTGCGCAGGGAACTGGAGCAGAAGGCTTCTCAAAAAAAGTTGTTGAACAAGGCAAAAATTGCAGTTGTTGTACTTGTTGTTTTGGGTTTGTTCTATGTTTTTTTTCAGTACGCGCAAAGCACTCCTTCAATTGGAAGTGTTGGTTCTGTTCACGCTCATGCTGACTGGACTGTTTTCGTTGACGGGGTTCCCGTTTACTTGGCTAACTCTAAATATCAGCTTAGGGCGCGCGAGGTGCACATGGAAGACGGCAACAGCACGATTCACAAGCATGCAACCGGCGTTACCATTGGGTACTTTTTGAACACGTTGGACTGGAAGTTTAGCAGGGATTGCCTTGAGTTTGACGATGGAAGGCGTTTTTGCAACAACGAGGGAAAAAGGCTTTTCTTTAAAGTCAATGGCATTCCAAACGAGGAGTTCGACAAATACGATTTTCAAGACGGAGACGTAATCGAAATCCGTTTCGAGTAAAATCGCATGTTGGAAAGCGTTTTAAATACTCGAAAGTTCAGTTTATTTTCAAGTGTTTTTTTGATGAAAAAGCGTATTTCGGAGGCAAGGCGTTTGAGGAAGATTTTAAAGCCTACTTGGCGCCAGCGCTTGCGAGTTTTTTTCGGGGGAGGAAGCGCGGAAGACAGGCAGACTGTTGACTCTTACAAGCGTTACCGCAGGGGTTTGACTTCCAAGGGTAAGCGTTTTTTGCTTTCTCGCAACAAGGACGCGTTGGAGTTTTTTGGAAGCCAGGCAGTGTCCAACGAGCACAGGAAGGCTTTGGTGAAGAACCTTTTGAAGGGCACGGACCACGAAAAGTATACTGATAGCATTTTAGAGCATTTTGACTATTTGCATCAAAACGAAAAAGGCGCTCGTTTGAAGTCGATTTTTTCCCATGCGCACATGCAAAGGGCGGTTATCAATGCGAATGAAAAGTTTCTTCCGCAAAGGCTTTTGAACTTGCTTACAACCGCAAGCAAGGCTAAAAAAGAGGTTCTTGCAGCGGGCTTGTACAACAGTTTGAAAGAAACGGGTTTTTACCTTAAGGAATCCCCTGGGCCGAAAGAGCCTAAGCCTGAATTAGAACAAGTCGCCGAAGGCGAAACAGGGGCAGAAGGCGCGGAACCTGGAAAAGACAGAGAAGCTGAAGTGCCCCAAGCGGTTCAGGACATGATTGAAGGTGCTAACGCGTTTTCTTCTCAACACGGTCTTAAACTTTCTCAGGCACTTAAGGAGCTTTCAATGACCCGCAATTGGGAGCATTCAACTGGTTTGAGCAAAACCGCAAGAGAAGAGCTTAAGAATTCTACGGTAAACTCTCAGAAATTTCTTAATCTTGCTGTTATTTACGCGTCTAATGATAAAAAGAACCGGGAACTCCTTCTTAAGGCTGTGAAGGAAAAGCCGGGAAAGAAAAGCGCTTAAACTCGTCTTCTTGTTCTTATTGCTATTGCGCCTAAGAGTATTGCGCTTATCATTACTGCTGCAAGCAGCGTGTTTTGCGGGAAGGACGGCAGTCCGAGGAGGCTGAGTCCTCCGCCTGTACTGTCAGGGTCAACTGGTTGCCTGTAGCCTAAAAAGTCGTCGCGCGGAATGCCGCGGATTCCCTCGGGGCTTCCCACGTAGGTTAGTCCTTTGGTTGCAAAATCGCGGTTCAGTGAAATGTCTTGGCCGTTTATTGCCCGAAACGTGCCGGTTGCAGGGTCGAAGATGATTATTCCGTTTTGTCCGCGTGCTGCAAGCAAAGTTGCAATGTCTTTGTACCCGTCAGGACCGTTGACGTTGATTGTTGGCTGTCCTTTGTCGTTCAGGGAAAAGTCGAAGGAAAACGGCCCTTTTTCTGTTGGAACCGTGACTGTTTTGCCGTCGCTTGAAAGCGGGCCTGTAATCGGGTAGTCTTTGAATTCTCCTGTTTCCTTGTTTAAAATGCGCAGTACTGGTCGGCCTGAGGAGTCTTTTGTAAAGTAGTAAATAGTGTCTTTGGTTTCAAGCATTTGCATTCCGCCTTCTCCTTGCACCGAGTCAAGGCCGCGGTTGAAGTTTTCCGTGAATTCTTCTTGTCCTGGTTTTGGTTGAACGTTGTCAACTCGTACTGCCGGGGTTTCACCGCCTTCACCGTCAGGGTTTTTTGAAGCACTTACGCTGATGCTTTTTATGCTTTCAGGCGCGTTGACTTCTCCGACAACGTAAAGGGCTACGACGAGGCGGCCGCCTGCGCGGTCGTGTTCGATTTTTCCGCGCTCCAGACTGATGGAAAGAAGGTTACCCATGTCACTTGTTCCCTGCGTGCTTGTAGTGTAACCGCTTGCAGTTACTTTTCCGTTTCCGTGGATTTCAACGCTTCCGGTGCCGATTTCGCCTTGTATTTCCCCGCGGTCAAAGGCGCCTTCGGCTTCAATGGACGGTATGCGTTCTTCTTTTCCAACCAAGCTTTCTTTTTTTGCAAAAGTCGAAGTTTTGGAGTCTTCTTCCATTACTTCTGTTTCGTCTACTTTTCCGCTTCCCACTTCTGTTCCAACAACAGGCACTCTTTTCTTGGTTTTCGTGCCTGCTGTTCTTAAGAATCGTATTGTTCCTTTGTCTATTGTTATCAAGCCGCGGTCTGTGTGGATTGCTTTCACTCGTCCCAAAACACGGCTTAAGTCGCTTCCGAGTTCTATTCCGCTTAACTGGGACAACGACCGCACCAGGCACTCGATTGAACTGCAAGTGCTTGAAGCGTGCAAGTGCGCGTCCGACTTCATTTGCATTATTGTCTGGCTTCCGCAGTTCATTTTTGCGGACACAATGGTATTCGGAATAATGGTTGTTGCAAGTTCGGGCATGAACTGGCTCATGAGCGAGTGGTCCTTGTCTGCCAAAAGCGTTCTTTCGCCGGTGCGCTTGTTTATCAGTTCAACCCCGTTTTCAGTCATGCAAATTGCAGTGAAGTTTCCGTCAATGCACTTGCGGAAGCATCCGCCTTGCTCCAGTTGGTCGAACACGCCCCACCATTCCTGGGTTGCGCCGTCTAGATGCAGGTAGTACAAGTTTGAGGGTGTGACCATTCCCGACTGTTCTTCCATGAGAGTTCGAAGGTTGATGATTTCACTCATGCTTTCCTTGTCCAATTCGTTGCCAACTCCTTGCAAGGCTTTTCCGATGCTCAAGTTGTTGAACAAGGAGTCTCCTCCGACTGGTTTGAACTTGTCTTTCAAAGCGGAAATCCCGCCTTTGGATTTTTCTTTAAGCGACTGGTAGGCCAAAATTTCGTACGAGGTGTCTTTGCAGCGCATGGCGTATTGGAAGCCTGCTGCTGAAACGTACATTTTTGCAATGTCTCCGGGGGAAAGGTACTGCGTGATTTCCCAAAGCCGTCCTGCAAAGGTTTGCAGTTGTTTGGGCGCACTTGAGCCTATGATAGTGTTTACTGGCTTGATGTTTTTTTCGCCTAGTTTAGCAAGTGCCTTTTCTCGGTCAACTTTGTTTCCTATTTTTGATATCTTGGTTAATTCATCGGCGTGCCTAAGGCCGTAAAGCCTGGTTTTTAGGTTTTTTAAGAAGGTTTGTGTTCCTGGAAGGGTTGCAATGTTTTGTATTTGTGAAACTGCGGTTGCCGCGCGGTAGTAGTTTTTCCATTTTGCGATTTCCTTGTCGTCGCACACTTCGTCTGATTTGAACGTAAGCGGGTCTACAAGGTTGGTTACGTAAATGTCCGCTACTGCAATTCGTCCCATTGTCAGAAACAAGGAGTTGACGTCGGGAATTTTCAGCACTTTCCATGCCAGAAACGGCGCTCCGTACAAAAGTATTTCGTAGTACTTGGAAAACTCTTCGCGGCGCTCCAAAGCCGCGCCAAGGGTCATGTTGTTTGCGTACATTGACATTCGCGCGTAGTCGTTGCGGTTTCGGATGTCTTCAAAGTTTGTTGCAGCAGACCTTCCTTTCCAGTATGTTGCAAGTTGCCAGCTTTCCACGCTGCTTCCGATGCTTGTAAACGACTGGCGTGAAACGCTGTCTGAAACTCCGATGTCAGGCTGGTTTAATAGGAAAACCGGCCCGATTTTGTAGATTGCCCTGGGGATTCCTGTTCCGGTCATGTCAGAGACCAGGTCTATTGCGGTTCCGCTGAGCATCCAGTTTGTGACTTTGCGGAATTCTTGGCCAACTGGCCGGTCTATGTATACTTGCAGGTAGTTGTCCGCAAAGCGTTTGTCGTTGCTTGAAAACGAGATCGCGTTTGCCGCGCTTAATGCAAAGCGTCCGGGCCCCAGCCAGAGCATTCCGAAGGCGAAGTTGTTTGCAGTTCTTCCCAAAAGCAATTCGAATATTTTGTTGAATTCTCTTCTGTCTTTTGTAGTGCAGATTCCTTTGCATAAATTGTTCAGGTAATCGTTGTCAATGAACTTTCTTGCTTTGTCGTCAAGAGCGTTCATTACGTCGTCGTAGCCTGTTGTAGCGGGTCCTCCTGCGTAGCTGTATTGTTTTAATTGCCCCATTTCTTCGAATAATTCTTTTCGGGCGCTTATGTGCTGTTCTATTGCGTACTTGTCTTTGAATGCGAGTCCGGTTTCAAAGAAGGTGAAGATGAAGTCCCATTCAAGCCATTTTTTGACGAATCCTGCAAAGTCCAGGTATCTTTTTGGTATGACTACGTTGCCTCCGCCGTTGAGGCTTAAGGCGGACAGCGTGTCGGTTGAGGTTAGGTGTTGGTTGGCGTTGGCGGTTGTGGATGATTGGTCGAATCCTATGAACAAGTCTTTGTTTAACAGTGCGATGTAGGAAACTCTTCCGCGGATGTCCGAGTGGTCAAGCAGGCACTTGTCGTTGTCTTTGTTTATTTCCTCGTATGCAAAAATTTCTTTCAAGGACAGTGTTCTTTGGTTTGGAAGCTTGATTTTGAAGTTTTCATACGCTGGTTTTTCCACTTCTATTTTTGGTCTGATTCCAAGCAAGCGTTCCAAGGCGCCGGCAGGTCCTGGTTTTGCCGCCATGTATGCTTTTACCTCGCGCAGGGAAATGGTGCCGTTGACATTTGCGTTCAAGTCTTCTGCCACTTGCGCGGGATCGCGTCCCATTACAGCTGCAATGTCTTTTACTGAGTACATTTTGGCCGAGTCGGGGTCAACGTTTACCGTGACATTTGGCGGTTGGGCGGCGAATTGGCCTGCCTTGTTTTGAAGAAGCTGTTGGTAGGTCAAAGCGTTTATTTCCTGGCCGATGAAGCCGAAGGTGGCGTCCCAGAATGCTTTGGTTTGCTGCGGGGTGAGCGAGTTGACCGTGCAGTCAGCGGAACTTGTTGTTGTAGTGCTTGTTTGCGCCAGTGCTGCGGGGGAAAGGATTTCAATAAAAAGCAGGGCGATGGCGAGCATTGAAAAAGCCTTCAAGTAGTCTTCTGCAGGCTGTTTCTGCGCGTTGTTCATGAATGAAAATAAGGAAAAACAGGCTTTAAATACGTTGTTTAAAAACGTTTAGCGCGGTCTTTTTTTTTGTCAAGCGGCTTGTGCTAGTGGTAAAAAGACGTCTTTTAGGTACAGGAAGGCTACGGTTACTCCTATTAGCGTTCCAATGAACGTGCTTATTAGTGTTAGGAGTATTTTTGGCGTTTTTGGATACTTTTTTTTAAGGGAGTCGTTGAGGAAGGATGTTATGACTACTATTGGGAATATGATCAGCGTGGTTATGGCCGAGATTATGAACAGTATCCATGCGTCTTGTATTATTGCCGAGAAGTCAACCATTTTTCCAAAACGCGTTATGTTTTGCTTTGTTTATTAAGCCTTACTTTTTTTAAGATGAAAGTGGTGGGAAAGGTTTAATTTGGTTGCAATCGTTGAATTTCTTTAAGGGGAAAGCTGCGAATGGTTTTAGTGCTTGCACTTGAAGACTTTGCTTTGCTTGCAGGGTACTACGCGTTTTTTTTGGTCGGCAGCGTGAGTTTTGGCTATCTTGTTTTGCGTTTTAGTTATCCGGACGTTCGTTTGTTTGCGGAAAAGGAAAAGATGGGGGCCAGTGCTTTGATTGGCGCTGCAATGGTTGTTGTTGCAGCGTTGGGCGACTATGGTTTGTCTCTTTCTTTTGACTATTTTGTTGCGGGTTTTTTCCCGTTGATTTTGGGTTTCTTGCTTGTTTTTGCGTACCTTGCGTCGAGTTTGTACTTTCATTTTTTCGGTTCCCAGTATTTGACTGTCGGCATTCCGGTTCCTTCTGTTCCTGTTGGTGGTGTAAAGCCTCTTGAACAGCCTGCTTTAGAGAAGTCTTCGCTTGCAAGTGTTGTGCAGCAAGTGCGAAAAACAGTTGCCTCGCCGGTAAAGCCGGTTGTGGACGCGCACAAGGCTGGTGGGGCGATTGAAGGAAAGCCTCTTGCGCATTTGAAGGGTGAATCTTCTGGAAGCGTTTTTGGAAGGTTGTTTGCGTTAGCTAAAGGCAAGCAGAAGGCGCTCAAGCCTGTTGAAAAAAAGCCTGTTGTGGAGAAAGCGGGTTTGGCCGTGCCGTTTAAGCAGAATGTTTCCAAGCCGGGTGCTCCGCCTTGGGTGAAACTTGAGTCTTTGAAGAAAGCGCCTACTCCTCTTCCTTCTTTGAAAAGGGGCGCGGAGAAAAAAGTTGACATAACAGTTCCCTTTAAGTCGGGCGATGACGGTCAGCAGGAGAAAAAGGTTGAAAAACCGTCTTTGCAAAAGCCCGCGGTTTCCCCCGTGCCTTCCGAGCCTGTTGAAAAACCGGTTGCGCTTAAAACGGCGGTGCCTTCTGAGGGCGTGAAAGAAGAGAAGTTGAAGTCCATTAAAGAGGAAATTGGCGGGACTGGACAAGTGGTTGAACTCAATGTTCCTTTGAAACGCGAGCCTTTCTTTGGTTCGCA
The DNA here is from genome assembly GCA_046753405.1 of Candidatus Micrarchaeia archaeon. Classification (GTDB taxonomy): domain Archaea; phylum Micrarchaeota; class Micrarchaeia; order Norongarragalinales; family CAINOH01; genus JBHHTN01. Next base: position 6,863 of record JBHHTN010000047.1, read on the forward strand.
AACAGGCGAGTTTTCTGTTCGCGCGTCTAAAGAAGAAATGCTTGCTTTGAAAAAGAAGGTTAAAAAAACGGAGATGGACGCGATTATCGGCGACTTGGTTCCTGAAGACAAGGAGGAAAAGTCTGTTGCCGTGTCGAAGGTTCCCCAGCCCAAACGGCGCAGGCGAAGGTACTTGATGCATGGTAGAAATTCGGTGAAAGTGATTGCGTCAAAGGATGTTGCTCAAAAAGAAGAGTTCAATTCGTTGGTGCAGGATGTTTATTCAGAGCTTGAAAAGTCGCAGACTTCGGACAGTTTGGCTGAAGCGGTTAAAGTGAAAAAGCCTGGGGACATTACAATGGAAGACTTGTTTGGCAAGAAAAAAGAGGAAAAAACCCTTGGTTTTAGCGCTAAAGAAGAAGGAGTTTTTGGAAAACTTGCTGAAATAAGCGATGAGAAAAAAACAAGGCCGGTTGAGGAAAAACAGGAAAAGAAGGTTGAACTGGTTAAAATTCAGGCGGAAAAGGGAATGGGTTGTCCTGGTTGCCATTCCAAGAATACCCGGATAGTGTTTTGTCCTTATTGCGGAACAGGGATGTGTGCCAACTGCGCGCCGAAAATTACTCCTCGTGCGGATCACTTTGTCTATGTTTGCCCCAAGTGCTTGGAGGATGTAACTGTGAAGAAGAAAGCGCCTGTTTCTCCAAAAAGCCCAGTTTAGTTCTTTAGGGGCTTGGAATTTCTTGTGTTGCCCAAAGGCACGCGCGCAGGGTGTAGTCGTCTACCAGGCAGTTGTTATCGTCGCACCTGAAAACGCGGAAAGGCGTGCTGATTACAAACTTGTCTGCGGGCAAGTTTTGATTGCAGTTTTTTATTCGCTGGTCGCTTGCAATGTTTTTGTTGCCTTTTCCGCTTGCGCTTACGAGTTTTCCGCCTGGAGTGCTTCCTGTTTGAAACCTTACTTCAACGAAGTAACTGTACCCCGCGTTTGTGTAGGTTTTCAAGAGTTTTTCAGTGGCACAGCGCATGGCGTTTAAACCAGGGGTTCTGCTTGCGCCGTAGAAGTTGTCGAGTTTTCCATCGCGCAAGTCTTTTTTCAAAACGTCGGTGATTGAAACGCCCTTCCAGTTTGACAGCTCAAAGCAAACATCTGGGGGATTTGTTTCCTCCTTTAGGGTGTCGGCGTCTACGTAGTAAATCGCTTTGAACGCGTTTTCCATGTAATTTAAAGAGTGGGCGTTTCTGATCGTTTTGTCTTGGGACGCCCCGTAATCTGTTAGGAACACGTAGAGCATTGACACGGAAAAGGCTGCAAGTAGCAGAAAGGTTATTCCGTCGAATATTGCGGCTTGACCGTGTTTTGAATTC
>JBHHTN010000048.1:0-8131 GCA_046753405.1 Candidatus Micrarchaeia archaeon
TGCCTCTCAAAGTTTATAAACGCTTATCTTTTTTCGTGTGGTTTTGGTTTTCAATGAATGTTTTTGTTAAGACCTTCGGGTGCACTTTCAACAAGGCGGATTCGGATGCAATTTGTGAACTTTTGAAGACGGGTCTTTCGGGCATTTGCTTTACTGAAAGAGAGGCTGCGGATGTCGTGGTTGTAAACTCGTGCAGTGTCAAGGACGCTACTGCGCAGAAGATTTTGTGTGAGTTGTCTTCTCTTGCAAAGGCTGGAAAAAAGGTTGTTGTTTGCGGGTGTTTGGCGCAGACGTCTCCTGATTTGGTGCGCAAGGCTCATCCTCAAGCAAGCTTGGTGGGAACCAAGGCGTTGTGTTGCGTTGCTCAAGCGGTAAGCAGCGCATCTGTTGGTTGCAGGGAAGAGTTTTTGGGCGGCGGGGAAGACTTCCTTTTGAAGGTTGTTGTTGACGGAGTTGTTGCCCGCGTTCAGATTGCAGTTGGTTGTACTGGGGCTTGTACTTATTGCAGTGCAAAGCTTGCGCGCGGGCGCGTGCGAAGCTTTTTTTTGGCCCAGTTGAAGCGCGAAGTTGAAAAAGCGGTTTTAAAGGGCGCTTTGGAGGTGCAACTTACTGCGCAGGACACTGGCTGTTACGGTTTTGACTTGACGCCCAGAAAAAACTTGGCTGATTTGTTGGATTCTCTTTGCAGCGTGGAAGGCGAGTTTCGTATTCGGGTTGGAATGATGAATCCAAATCACGCTTTGAAGTTTTTGCCGGAATTGCTTGAGGCTTTTTCGTCAAAGAAAGTTTACAAGTTTTTGCACGTTCCCGTTCAAAGCGGGAGCAACAAGGTTTTGAAGGATATGAACAGGTCTTACGCTGTTGAAGACTTTGAAAAAGTGGTGAGGACGTTCAGGGAGAGGTTTCCGGGCATTACCATTGCAACAGACTTCATCGTGGGGTATCCGACCGAATCTCAAGGGGATTTTGAGGAAACCTTTGAGCTTGCAAAGAGGGTTAGACCGGATATTTCGAATGTTTCAAAGTTTTGCGGCCGGCCGGGTACTTCTGCTGCTAAACTGCGTGTTTTGGACAACAAGATTGTAAAGCGCCGCAGCGGGTTGTTAAGCGCGTTTTGCAAGCAAATTTCTTTTGCAAGCAACAAGGGCATGGTTGGAAAAAGGGTGCGCGTGCTTGTTACGAAAGAGGTTGAGGGGGGTTTTTCTGGTCGAAGCGAGAACTATAAGCCGGTGTTGGTGGAAAACGCTTGCTTGGGGGAGTTTTTGGACCTTGAAATAATTCAAAGCGGGCAAAGCCATTTGTCTTCTTTGAAGAGAAAACGGTTTTAAGCTGGTTTAACCCTTTAATTCTTGTAACGAGCAAGAGGGGTTGTTGGTTTTTTTTGGTTCAGCGTTTTTTTAAGTTGTTGTCCAATTCAATTGAAGCTTATTTGAGGAACGCCAAGCTTCTTTCCGCGTTCAGCATTCCTTTTCTGGTGGCTTTCCCCCTTGCACTGGTTTTGCCTAACTTTGTTTCGTTGGGAAGCATTTTCTTGAGGTTTGGAAGCGTTAAAGCTGACTTGACGGTTTTTGACTCTTTTCTGATTGTCACGGCGTTTGCCCTTTCATTGCTTGTTTTTTCATCTGCCATTGTGGCGGTTAATATGGTTATCAAGTCTCAGCGCACGCTTTTGAAGATTTCTGCTTGGGAGCGTGAACAGTTTGAAACGCACACTTTGAGAATGTTTTACATTTTGCTTGTTGTTTTTGTTGCCACTTTTCTTGTCAACGTTTTTTTGTATGAGTACGGCTTGCACAACACGTTGGGCGCGCTTTTTGCCTTTGCCGTTGCAACGGTTGTATTGTTCGCGCCGCAGGCGCTTGTCATTGATGATTTGAAGGCCAAGCACGCTGTTGAACGGAGCGTTGCAATAATTTTGCGAAGGCTTCCGTTCGTGTTTTCCTTTTTCTTGTTTGCCGCTTTTTTGCTTGTGTTTAATGCGTGGGTTTTCTTGCAGTTGCAAAGCGTTTTCGGCCTTAACGCGCGTTTTTTGGCGGTTTTCGTGAACGCGTTGTTCATACTTCCTTTTTTGGAGGTTTTGAAAACGCAAATTTACTTGTCAAAGTACACGATTCTTTGAAAATTACCAGTCCAAGCGTTTTTTTTTGCAATAACCTGCTTGGTTTTTATTTTTTTTCATTCTCCTTATTGCAATTTTGAAAAATGACTGTTCGCCTTATTATTTCTGAAAAGCCCAAAGTGGCCGAAAAGTTAGCTGGAGCGCTTTCTAAGGGGAAAGCGTTGAGGAAGGTTTTGCACGGCGTTGCTTATTTTGAATTGGAGCGGCAAGATGGAAAGGTTTTGGTTGCTCCTGCTGTAGGACACGTTTACTCGCTTAAGGCAAAGCAGAAGGGTGGCGGTTACCCGGTGTTTGACATTGAATGGGTGCCTTCCAGCGAGCAAGGCAAGGGCGCGGAGTACACTGAGAAGTACTTGAAAGCGTTGAAGTCGTTGTCCAAGAAGGCCGATGAAGTGGTTAACGCGTGCGACTGGGATGTTGAAGGTTCTTTGATTGGCGGCAACATCATTCGTTTTGTTTTCGCTAAAACGCCTGCGCATAGAATGCTTTTTTCCACGTTGACCGATGAGGATTTGATTGCGGCTTTCAATGATTTGAAGCCGCTTGACACTCCTCAAGTTCAGGCGGGGGAGGCGCGTCATATTTTGGACTGGTTTTGGGGAATTAATTCTTCTCGCGCGCTTATGAGCGCGATCAGAAAAGGTGGAACTTTTCGCATTTTAAGCATTGGTAGGGTGCAAGGTCCGACTTTGGCTATTTTGGCTCGTCGTGAGAAGGAGATTGCCGCGTTTGTGCCTTCTAAGTACTGGCAAGTTTTCGCGTTTTTGAAGAAAGTTGAGTTTACGCACAAGATTAGCAGGTTCAAAGACGAAAAAGAGGCCAAGGACGCTTTTGTTGATGGCCAGTCTGTGGAAGAGGCTGTTGTTGAAAGGGTTGAAAGTCAAAAGTACAAGCAGGCTCCGCCTGTTCCGTTTAATTTGACGTCTTTGCAACTTGAAGCGCACAAGCTTTTCGGGTTCGACCCTTCCCGTACCTTGCGTGTTGCGCAGAGTTTGTATGAGGCAGCGCTTATTTCTTATCCTCGCACTTCTTCGCAAAAACTTTCCGAAAAGCTTGGTTTGAAGAACATTATCTCGAAGCTTGGAAAGTCCAAGGCGTACTCTGGTTTTGCATTGTTTTTGATTGGGAAAAACATGGTCAAGCCCAACGAGGGCAAGAAAACGGATGCTGCTCATCCTGCTATTCATCCGACGGGGCTTTTGCCGGGTGTTAAGTTGAGGGAAGAGGAGTTGAAGTTGTTTGACTTGATTGTCAAAAGGTTTTTTGCTATTTTCGGTCAACCGGCGGTTCGACAGCGTGTTAAGGTAACTGCTCGTTTGTCAAGTCAATTGTTTTCGGTAACGGGCAATTCCACTGTTGAAAAGAATTGGTTTGAGTTTTATGAGCCTTACGTGAAGTTTGACGAGGTTTCTTTGCCGTTTTTTGTTGAGGGTGAAAAAGTCAAGGTTGAAAAAGTTGATTTGCAGGAAAAATTAACTCAGCCTCCAAAGCGTTACAGTTCAGCGTCGTTGGTCAAAAAGTTGGAAGCGGAAAATTTGGGCACTAAGGCGACTAGGTCGGAGGTTATTCAAACTCTTTACAATCGGGGTTACGTTGTTGACAAGAGTATTACAGTTACGCCTTTGGGCATCGCTGTTTTCAACGCGTTGGAGTTTAATGTAAAGGAAATTTTAAGTGAAAAGCTTACGCGGAAGTTCGAGCGGGAAATGGAGGATATTCAAAACGGCAAAATTCAGGCCGAGGGGGTTGTTGAGGCTGGAAAGCGAACGCTTACCCGTATTTTGGAGAACTTCAAGGAAAAAGAACAGGTTATCGGAGACGAGTTGGCTGTTGCTTTGAAGCAGACTCGCAAGGAAGCGAGTGTTTTGGGTGGGTGTCGGTTGTGTGCGTCTCAGGGGCGAGAAGGCAATTTGATTTTGCGTAAGAGTCGCTTTGGTTTGTTTGTGGGTTGTTCGAGTTATCCAGCGTGCAAAGCGGTTTTTCCTCTTCCAAAGCAGGCGCTTGTCAAACCGTTGAAGAAAACTTGTGAAAAGTGTTCTACTCCGATGGTTACTGTTATCAGGAAGGGCAAGAGGCCTTTTAACATGTGTTTGGATCCTAATTGTGAGTTGAAGGCCAACTGGGGGAAAAAGAAAGAGGAGAAAAAGGCGAAAAGTAAAGTGGTGAAAAAGAAAGCAACAAAGAAAAAGGTGAAGAAGAAGTCGGTGGGGAAAAAGGTTGAGTGATTGTTATGGTTGAACTTGATTGTTCGAAGACTGCGCAGGAGAACGCAGCTGTTTTTTATGAAAAGGCTAAGAAGCACAAGAGGAAGGCGCAGAGCATTTTGCAGGCAATGCCTGTTTTGGAAAAGAGGATTGCAAGGTTGAGGAGGCAGCGTGAGTTTGCTGAAGTTGTTACTGTGAAAAAAAAGGTGAGGGTTCGGGAAGTTAGGAAAAAGCAGTGGTTTGAACGGTTTCATTTTTTTACGACTTCAAACGGTTTTCTTGTGTTTTCTGGAAAGGATTCAAAGCAGAATGAGGTTGTTGTTTCAAAGCACGCGGAAAAAGAAGACTTGTTTTTTCACGCTGACATTCAAGGGGCGTCTGCGACGATTTTGAAGCTTGAAGGTAAAACGCCTAAAGAGGCGGATTTGTTGGAGGCGGCTCAGTTTGCTGCGGTTTATTCAAGTGCGTGGAAGAAGGGTTTTGGAAGCGTTGATGTTTACAGTGTTGAGGTTAGGTGTTTGTCTAAGACGTCTCAGAGGGAGTTTGTTGGCAAAGGGGCCTTTGTAGTGCGGGGTAAGAGGAAGTGGTTTAGGAACACGGAGTTGAAGTTGAAAATCGCTTTGTCTGATGACAATGAGTTTGTTGCAGTGCCTTTTGTTTCGAAGAAAATCTTTTCAAAAAGCGTTTTGCTTTCTCCGGGAAGCGCCTCGAAGCTTTCTGTTGAACAAAGGGTTAAAACCGTTTTAGGGCTAACTAGTATTGAGGGTTTGTCGGGTGTTGTTCCTGGTGACTCTGAAGTTCTTTGAAGGTTTATTGGCTTTTTTTTGTAAGGGGTTGATTGTTGTTCGATGTCGGATGCGAGTAGTAATCGGGTTTTGTTGAAGGTTGCTGAGGCCATGCAAATTGATTATGGGAAACGCGTGGTTAGAATTGACACGGATTCTAGAAACGCGCTTGGTTTGACTACTGGCGACATTGTTGAAATTAAGGGCAAGAAGGCTACTGCTGCTATTGTTTTGCCTTCTCATCCTGCTGACGAGGGTGCGGGGATAATGCGTATGGACGGGCTTTTGCGTCAGAACGCGGGCGTTGGGCTTGGAGACAGGCTTACTGTGCGCAAGGCGATTGTGAAGGCGTGTAAGAAGGTGGTGCTTGCTCCTAACCAGCCTTCGCGTTATGCTCCTGGGTTTGAACAGTATGTGAAGAAGAATTTGTTGGGCAAGCCTTTGTCGAAGGGGGATGTTTTGAGCGTTAATGTTTTTGGCACTCCGTTTCCGTTTGCTGTTGCGCAAGTGCTTCCGCAGGGCGTGGTGATTATTTCTGAGGAGTCGGAGGTTGTTTTGCGCGAGGAGCCCATGAAGGAGTTGGGCAAGATTGCGACTATTTCTTATGAGGATATAGGGGGTTTGAAGGACGAGGTTCAGAAGGTGCGGGAGATGATTGAGTTGCCCATGCGTCACCCTGAATTGTTTGAGCGTTTGGGTATTGAACCGCCGCGGGGCGTGTTGATTTACGGTTTGCCTGGTTGTGGAAAAACGCTTCTTGCGCGTGCGGTTGCAAACGAGAGCGAGGCGCATTTCATTACTATTGCGGGGCCGGAAATTGTAAGTAAGTTTGTTGGGGAGGCGGAGGAGAAGCTGCGTAATATTTTCAAGGAGGCGGATGAGAACGCGCCTTCGATTGTTTTCATTGACGAGCTTGATGCCATTGCTCCTAAGAGAGAGGAGGTGATGGGAGAGGTTGAAAAGAGGATTGTAAGTCAACTGCTCACTTTGATGGATGGTTTGAAGAGTCGTGGTCAGGTCATGGTCATTGGCGCTACGAATCGTCCGAACGCGGTTGACCCTGCGTTGAGGCGTCCTGGTCGTTTTGACCGTGAGATTGAGATAGGCGTTCCGGATAAAAATGGGCGTAAGGAAGTGCTTCAGATTCACACTCGCGGAATGCCTCTTGGGGAAATGGTGTCTTTGGACGACTTGGCTGCTATTACTCATGGTTTTGTCGGAGCGGACTTGCAGTCTTTGTGTCGCGAGGCGGCGATGAAGGCGCTGAGGCGGTTTTTGCCCGGCATTAGGTTGGAGGACGAGGAGGTTCCTCGTCAGATTCTTGAAAAGTTGCATGTTGAAAAAAAGGATTTTGTCAACGCGTTGAAGGAGATTCAACCGTCTGCTTTGCGCGAGGTTTTCTTGGAGGTTCCTAATGTCAAGTGGAATCAAATTGGAGGCTTGGATGATGTTAAGCGTGATTTGAAGGAAGCGGTTGAGCTTCCGCTTAAGAAGCCGGAGGAGTTCAAGAAGCTCGGCATTCGCCCCATAAAGGGGATTTTGTTGTTTGGTCCCCCTGGCATGGGAAAAACTTTGCTGGCAAAAGCGGTTGCAACCGAGTCCGAGTCGAATTTCATTGCGGTTAGGGGCCCCGAGTTGTTGAGCAAGTGGATTGGCGAAAGTGAGAAAGGTGTGCGCGAGGTTTTTCGGAAGGCTCGCAGTGCGGCTCCGTGTATTATTTTCTTTGATGAACTTGATGCTTTGGCGCCGGTGCGTGGTTCTAATGATGGGACTCATGTTACTGAGCGTATGGTTAACCAGTTGTTGACTGAGCTTGACGGTTTGAATAATTTGAAGGATGTAGTTGTTATTGCTGCTACTAATAGGCCGGACATGATTGACCCTGCTCTTTTGAGGCCGGGTCGTTTTGACAAGTTGATTCAGATTTTGCCGCCTGATGAGAAGACCAGGCTTGCGATTTTGAAGGTTCACTGCGGTAGGATGCCGCTTGCTCAGGGTGTTGAGTTGGCGGGTGTTGCAAAGCAGACGGAAGGTTTTTCGGGTGCTGACTTGGAGGCGTTGTGCAGGGAAGCGGGAATGCATGCTTTGAGGGATAATGCCAAGGTGGTTTCCAAAGAGCATTTTTCCAAGTCGCTTGGAGTGCTTAGGCCTTCGCTTTTGCAGAAGAAACAGGAGGAGAAGACGAGGGCGTACGGTTGAATTTTTAGGGGTAATTGGATTTGGTGAACTTTAAGTTTTTTGCTGGCGCTTTTGTTTTTTTGTTTTCTTTGTCTTTGTTGGCGTATTCTTTTTCTTTTTTGGGCGTTGAGGGAACGCTTGTCGACTCGTTTGGAAAGCTTTTGGCGTTGTGTTTTGGGCTTTCTCTTCTTTTTGCGTTTTCTTACCCTTTTTTTCGGGGGGTGAGAAAAGGGGATGTTTTGAACGCGTCGGTTTCAAGCGGGTTTAAAGGGCCTTTTTCTTTTGTTTTTTCGTCGTCTTCTAGCGCGGTTGCGTTGGAGTCGGGGAGGGTTGGAGACGAAATTGAAGTGTCGTTGTCGGATGGTTCAAGTGCCCGAGCAGTTGTCACATCTTACGGGGGAACTTTTTCGTTGCCGTCGGTAAGGGTTTTGCGCGGGGAGAAGCGCAAGGTTTTCGATGTTTGAATTTCAAACGGGGTTTTTTGTTAATGGTTGACCGGCGCGTTGTTGAATTCTTGCACATTGCTGTTTCCGTACTTGTGGTTTCGGCTGCGTTTGCTTATGGCTCGGAGTCGTTTGTTTCGGACTTTTTTTTGATTGTTGTGGCAGTTGGAACGGGGTTCGTGCTTCACGAGCTTGCTCATCGTTTTGTGGCAATTAGTTATGGTGCTAAGGCGTCTTATCACGCGTGGGGTTTTGGGCTGGCCATGGCGGTTGTTTTGGCGCTTGTTACTGGGGGCGCGTTTGTTTTTGCCGCGCCGGGGGCGGTTGTGATTTACGGTGCGCATAGGCTTTCCACTGAAAAGTACGGCAAGGTGGCTTTGTCAGGTCCGCTTACTAATTTTG
>JBHHTN010000049.1:0-8043 GCA_046753405.1 Candidatus Micrarchaeia archaeon
ATTCATAGCAGACCAATTAGTGCCTATTGCGTCGTTTACTGGGTCGCTTGCTATCCCTGCATATATTTTAGGAGTATTATTTTTATTTTTCAACATTAATCCTTTAAAATTAAAATGAGATGATTTAAACATGGTTTCAAAAGAAGTAAGACGGGCTTTAATGCTCATAGTGATGCTTTGAAAGCGTTGAAGGAGAAGGAGGAGATGAAGGGATGATGGATAAACAGTTAGAATTGTTAGCGAATAGATTTATTATTGGTTTTAAGGGTTTTAATAAGCGTCAAAAAGAATTGATTGAGATAAGAAAATTTGTTGAGTCAGAAATAAGTTTTCATAAGAATCATTGTTAGCAATAGGGGGTGGAGTATATGACAAATTATCAACTTGCTGATAAATACAAACGAGGTTATGATGAGTTTCAACATTCTTATTTTGATTACGATGAGGTTGTGGCGGAGCGTTGTGGCAGGGTTGCCGAACTCAAGAATATTATTGGTTTGCTTGAGGAGAGTCAAAAGGTTCGTCCTTGTGCTACTTTAGATATGAGTGTACATTTGTTGCGTGGTATTGTTGAAAAAGACGTGGGCGGGGGAAAATGAGCAAGGAGCGTTTGTGTTTTACGAAAAAGGAATTTGAAGACTTTTTGTTTTTTCAAAAAATTTTGAATGAAAGTTACGAAGACGGTTTTGACGACGGTTTTCAAGAAGGAAAAAAGGAAGGAAGGAAAAAAGTTAATTTAAGGAATTGAAAAAAAAATGGTTTTTGAGCGTTGGAGCAAAACAGAGTTAACCGCCTTGTTTTTAGGAGTCTTGGCTTTTTTCTTTTTGCTTTCACAAGGCACAATACAAAGTTTTTTCGCGGGCTTGCAGGCATGGCTTCAAAACAACCAGGGAGTTTGGTGGATTATTTTAATCGGCGCGGGAATTTGGTGGTGGTTTAGCAGAAAGCCCCTGCCTGCAAAAGAAGTAATGAGTTTCGACGAACTTTCAAAAACAGAGCTAGCGCAAAGCAAGAACTTAACTAATCGGGTTAGGTACTCGATTTTAAAGTTTTTCTACGAGGAAAAAGCTTTTCAATCCTTTGACTTGCAGAACGAGCGCGGGGTCAGCATGACGGTTTACAGAAAAAAAGTTGCGAACCTGCCTTGGCTTCCGGTTAACTTGCTTGTGGCTTTCAGCGCGTTTAGGATTGGAGAGCCGTTGGGCAACAAACTGCGTTTTTTCGGAGAGTTGAAGTGGCTTTTTGACGTTAACCGTGTTTCAAGCTTGGGCGGTTTAATGTATGTTGCAAACGGTTTCAAGGTTGGGCAAAGCGCGTTAAGCTGGATTAGTCAACAAGTTGAAAAAGGAGAGTTGGATGTTGAAGCCGGCGCGAGTCTTGCGGGCGTTGGTTTAAGAGAAGCGAGTTTAATGGGTGGTGGAAAATGAAAAGGTTTTTAAGTGTTTTGTTTCTGCTTGCAATGGCGGGAATAGTACAAGCGTGTACAGTAATAGACTTCAATGCAAGCAACCAGACAACAATTAACATAAGTTACGGCGACTGCGTTACTTTGCAAGGGTTCAATGTTTCGGTTGACGTTCAAGCTCCGAGTTTTCCAGTTTGGCAGGCTTCAAACGTTACTTTGGCGCATGGCGAAAACTGGACAAATTCAACTTTTAACACAACGATTTTTTGCAGTAACCCTGTTATTTGCCCTGAACCTGATTGCCCCGTTTACAATGTTTCAACGGTTCAACTTCGTTACGCGGATTACAATGTTTCAGAACTTTTAAGCCATTCAATTTGTAACACGACTGTTTTGGCTCCTGCAAAGCCCGTTTGCCCCGAATGCACTAATACAACGATTGTTGAAACAGTTACGGAGAACGTAACGGTTTGGCCTGTTTTGAACATTAACGAAACGCTGGATTACGGCGAGCAATTTAAAATCAGCAACATGAGCGTTCTTGTTTTTGCGCCGGAGGAATGCGTTAATGAAACAATTTACGAGAATGTAACAATTGAAAACGTAACCGAGGTAGTGAAAATTACTGGAATTGATGAAACGCTTGAGTGCGGTGGCGAGTACTGGGACAACGAGAGTTTGACGCGGGTTCGCGCGCCCAAGGGAATGCTTTTGGAAAAGGAAATAAAGCAAGGCGAGGTTTACGACAAGGCCGGCTGTTATGAAAGCATTTTGCTGGCTTGCAAGGAAAGCGATTGCCCGACTCCCACTCCTTCGCCGAGTCCGACTCCCGAACCCACAGTTCAGCAAGCGGTTTTGCAACAGCAACAAACACAACCCGCGCAGCCTTTGGATTTAAGTAACCCGTTTGTTTTGGTGTTTATTCTTGGAGGCGGTTACGCGGTTTGGTATTTTTACAACAAGAAAAAAGAAGAGGAGGGAGTTATAAGTGGTTGAATTAATGGAAGTTTTAGTTGCCTTTTCTCCTTTGGCTTTGATTTACGCGCACAAACAAGGCTGGCTTGGAAGCATTTTAAAAGAGGAGAAAACACTGGGCGCGGTTTCCCCAGCGCGTTCGCGGTGGCTTGAATGCAAGGCTTTTGAAGGACAAAAAAAAATTGTGCGGGTTCGCCCGGTTCCAAGCTTGAAAATAAGCATTATTGAAGTTAACGGGGAAACCCAGGGTTTGCCCGCGCCGCTGATAAACGGGGAAATTCCACTCGACGTTTTTTACCCGAAAAGCACGGGGGTTACCGGAAGAGACGTTTGGGTTTTAGACTGGGACACCTCGCGCGGTCTTCCCGTAAGCTTTGAAAAACACTACGCTAAAACCGCGGAGGAATGGGAAAAACTTGAACGCCTTCTTCAAGTCGAAGAAGCAAGCAAGCTGAAAGGCTTTGATGCCGAACAACACACGAAAGCCATTCAAAAGGAGTTGGCGGACAACTATGCCAAAATGCAACGCGGCGCGTTTCAAAAAGGAGGTGGAAGCGCGTGAAAAAAAACGTTTTGCCTGAATTGAAAATTAGTTTGGGGAAGGAAGAGAAAGCGCGGTACGCTTTTTTGAGGGCGAAGGCAACGGAAACCGCTTTGTTTCCCCCTTCCCAAGTTCCGTCCAAGCTTTCTTTGCTGTTCGCAAGCAATAACGAACGGGGTTTGGATGAGGAAATAGATTTTTTGAGGAGCAAGACGAACGTCGGCAACGACTTGGCAGACTACAATTATTTGATTATGCAACAGTTGTTGAAACACGTTGATAGCTTGGAGGAGAGTTTAGACTTCTTAATAGAAGTCTTAGAGAGTGGGAATAAAGTGGGAGCGCCTGCTTCGCAGGCGGGCGGGATTAAAAGTGTGGAAAACGCGCATTGTCGTTTTTGTGGTGAAAAACGAAACCAGTTTTATTTGAAACAACACGAACAGTTTTGCTCGAAGAACCCCAACAGAACCCAAAGCGGAGGAAGACCGAAAAATGTATCAAAGAAAGACGAAAAGGCCAAGGCTTCAAGGAATTCTGGAAAAAAAACTAAGGGAAAAAGGTGAGCGCGTGGTTTCCGAACTGCACATAGGAGACCGTTTCCGCGTTGACTTGTATTTGCCAAAGCACAACTTGGCAATTGAAGTTCAAAGCCTGCATCATGGAAAGACACGGCGGATGTTGAACGACTTGATTAAAAAAAACAAGTTGGAGGAACAAGGCGTTCCTTTGGTTTGCTGGTGGCCGCGTTACCGCGTTGCAAGGGACGCGGCTTGCATTAACCGCATTATTCGTTACGTTCAAGAAGAGGAGTATTTGCCGTTCAAGGTGTTCTGGAGTTGATGCGCAGTTTGCAAATGTGGCGGGAAAAGGAGGAAAGCAACCGCGAAGTCGCGCTCAACCTTTTGGACAAGCACGGTTTTCAAAACGCTGTTCCAGTTGGAACAAAGCCTTTTTCAAATGAAATAGTCTGGGCGGATTACGGCAACTTGGACAGGTTTTTAGGCGTTTTGCTTGCAAGAGCAGGAACGGGAAAAAGCGTTTTTCTATCTTTCCTGGCATGGTGGTTTCGCCTGTCAAGAGACTGCGCAACCCTTTATTTCGACCCGTCAGACGAACTAAAGTTTCACAAAACCCCCCAAACAAACCCTTACGCGGTCGAGAGAATTAAAAAAATTGGTTTCGAGCCGTGCGGGTTTAACGACAACCTGTTTAGACTGCGCCCGCATTGCTGCGAAGGCGACGCGGACAAAAAGTTTTCAATTGAATTCAACGACTTGAAAGAGTTTGGCGACCAGGAATTCGAGTACCTGCTTTCAAGCCTGCTTGGAGTAAAATACGACAGTCCCGCCCAACGCAGGGCAATAGGAAAAATGGCGAGGATGCAGGTAGCGAAAATGCAGGACGTTCCCTGGAGCTACAGGCACTTCCGCGACGAAATGGAGGAAAAAGGCGAGCTTGCAAGCGCGGGACAGCTTGGCTTGAACATTGACTTGGTTGATTCATACAACGTCTTCAAAGGAGAAAAATTTGATTTCAAAGCCGCTTTGAACGAACGCAAGGTTCTGGCCTTGCTCGGCTCGCAAGCGGGGAACACCGAAATCGCCAGGCTTCATGCCTTTCACTGCACTTACCTGGCAACCGCGTTATACGAGTGGAAGCGCAGAGAATTGATTCCGGAAACCTTTGTCGCCCGCGAGGAGACAAGTTATGCGTTGCAGTCCTTGGAAGGCAGGGTTATTGTTGACCATGAAATAAGCAAGGAGAGGAAGGCGGGAAACCACGCGGCTTACGTTTTGCAAAACATTGGACAAGTTCCGCAAGGGCTTTTGTTTCAAATGCTTGACACCTGCATTTGCTTTGGGACGAAGATGCCGTTGCAACAAGCGCGTTTGGTTGCTGATGCTAAAATGCTTGACGACTTTGCGGTTGAGAAAATCATGGATTTGAACGCGGATTTGAGGCCGTCGCAGTGGTGGGTTGTTGACGCTTTTGGGGATTTGCAGGTTTTTGTTCCGTTTACTCCCCCAAGCCAGTTCCACGTCGTAAGGTGAAAAAAAAATTGTTGAAGATAAAGTTTTCGCACAAGTACGTCAAGCTTGAGCTTGAAGACGGAAGCGTTCCGCCTTGGGCAACATTGCTTGCAGTTTTCAATTCAAGGTTTGAGGATTTGGGAAAGGCCTTCAAAGCGTTTGACACGCAGTATTACAAGCGTCAAAAAGTTAAGGGTTTTGAAAAGCTTGAGTATTGTTATTACCCGTTGCCCAAGAAAGGAGAGTGCTTGGTTTTGCTTTTCCAGTACGGCGACTTGGTTTTCACGACGGTTCGTCGAAGTCATCCAGCCAAAGAGAAATATTACAGGAAAAGCGTTGGCAAAGAGTTCGAGGTTGTTGTGAAATGAAGGTTGCTTTGTACGCAAGGGTTTCAAAAGACGAAAAGGCGGATGACCACAGGTTTCAAAACCCTGAAAACCAGTTGGAACCATTGCGCAAATACGCGGAGTCCTTCGGGTACGAAGTTGTAGCAGAATACGTTGACAAATGCAGTGGCGCGAATGCAAACCGGCCGCAGTTCCGCAAGCTTCTTCAAAACGCAATGCTTCGAAGGTTCGTAGGCATCATCGTCTGGAAACTCGACAGGTTTTCAAGAGAAGGCATTATTCCGACTATGAGTTACATCAAGCGTCTTAGAGAACGGCAGTGTTGGCTTAAGTCAATGACTGAAACGTGGGTTGACACGAAGGACGAAGGCATTACTGAATTGGTGATGAGTGTTATGGCTTGGAGTAGTGCGGAGGAGCGCAGGAAGATTTCAGAGCGTACTAAAGCAGGTATTCAAAGGCTGAAAAAACGAGGAAAGTGGAAAGGCGGCAGGCCGAGGTTGAAAAACAAATGAAAGAATGTTTAACTGGTTTTGCCGCTTTAAAGTATTTAGAAAAAGACGACCAAAAAGAATTTGTTGATAATTATTTAAATAATTTAAATGGGAGCCAGAGGAAGGGCGTTCCCGATTGGTATTCAACAGGCAGGGGAGATAAAATTAATTTAGAATTACGGTCGTTAATATCTGGTAGTAGTAGAGAAATATTTGAAGTGGAATATTATTGTGTTGTTTATGATTTTTCACAATTACCTGTCGGTTCCCATAAACGCAATTTTATAGAGCGGCTTGAAATTCATTTAGAAGCGTTTAGTTTGAAAGAAATATGCGATATGGGTGGTTTGGATTATCATTATATATTACAATGGGAAAAATATTTGAATGATAAAACCCAAAATGGACGAAAGGTTATTTTTGATGTTTCTGAACTTTTGCGTCGTAGAGTAATAACTCTAACTATAAACAAGCTTTGGAAAAACAACCATTTATTAAAAAAAATACCAGAATTTGATATTGATTCTGTTTATCCTTCAGAGTGGACGACCAAATTTGTAGAACGGATTCGTTCTCGCGATTTTTACACCTGCACGTGGTGTAATTCGATTGATGGTCGAACACTACACGTCCACCATATTGATTATGATAAAAATAATTTAGACCCCTTAAATCTAATTTCTTTGTGCGTTACTTGTCATATGAAAACAAATTATAAGAGAAACTATTGGGAAGAGACGTTAGGACGGTTTAATTTAGACAGATTAAATAAAGGGGGGTGCTGATTAGAGGCTTGTTTTACCTCTAAGACACTTTTCCCTAAACAAACGGGCGTTTTTCAAAAATAGTTTTGCGCCTAGTGTTAGGGAGGCTATTTGAAGAAAACGCGGTTTAGAAAGAAGTGATTTGAAAAAATGAAGGTTGGACAATGTTTGAAGCAAAGGCAGAGAAAAAAGAGGCTGTACCGCGAATGCAAGGAAACAAGGGAAGCAATTAGGAAAAACCATAAAAGCACTATTACCAGAATGGACGAAGCCGCAAACAAGCGTTGCGTTAAATGCAACAAGCTTTTAGGATACAGAACCAAACGGCGTTTGTGTAAGTTTCACTGGGCGCAGGCCTTGGGAAAACGGAGTTTAAAATGAACAAAAGGCGACTTGCACAACCACTACTTGGTTTAAAAAAAGCGGTGTTTGGATTATGGAGATGGTTTTTACTACGTTGCTGGGTTATGTTCGTCTTCTTCTTCGTCTCTCGACAAAAAGTAAATTGCTACAACACCTAAAAGCAAGACAAACGTTGCTTCCGTGTCAATATCGCGTTGTAATATAACCGCGTCAAGTTCTTCAACAGTAACCGCTTCAGGCGTTGGAGATGGCTTTGGAAACGCACCCCCTCCGCTTGCTCCGCCTGTTTGCTCTATTCCATAAAAATTAATGTTCGAACTTACCAAAGTGGAGGTTATGCCGTTGCGCGTTGCGTTGCAAGTCGCGTTCAAATCGTAGTTTCCCGCGGCACCGCTTATTTCAGCGGTTGTCAAGGTGTTGTTGTTAACCGCTCCAACGGTGGTGTTTTGCCCGTTAAACGAATACAAACACGAATAAGAAGCGTTGTTACCGCTTGGAGTAAACGAAAAAGAGAAAGGAAAACGCATCACGCTCCCATTTGCAGGCGAATTAATCACAACACGGTCAACACTTACGTTTGCCACGATTATTGTTTGTATGCCCGTCCCGTTCCAGTTGTTTCCGGTGTCATTAGCGTAAACTTGCCACCCGTAAGTCCCGCTCACAGTAGTGTTCGTTTGCGCGGAAACATTGCTCCAAGAGTTGTTTACCTCGGAAAAGTTGACGTAAGTGTTGTTCACCCACGCGCCAGAGTAATTACTCGAAAAAACATACGCGCTTAAATTCGCGTCCGTAAAACTTTGCCAAAAAACACGGTGTTCAAGCGAATCGCCAATTACCAAGTCAGTCGTGTTCGTTGAAATGCTTGAAGAGCGAACATCGCTTGAAACAACGCTGATGTTAACAAAACGGTGCAAAGAAATATTCATGTTGCCCGCCGAGTCATTAGCCCAAACCCGATAGTAATAATACCCGTTCGAAACGCTTGTAAAATTCTCGCCGTAAGTCGTTCCAACTGAATCGCTGAAAGTCGTGTTTGCATCGCTTCCAGAAAAATTGCTTTCAACGCGATACCAATCCAAATAGTCGTCCGTGATAGTTACGTTGACGTAAGTGTAAGAAAC
>JBHHTN010000050.1:0-7924 GCA_046753405.1 Candidatus Micrarchaeia archaeon
GGCGGAATACTATTGCTTGCAGGAATACTTTTTTGGCCGACGGAAACAAGAAAACGCTGAACTGCCTTTTCACTGCAATTTTTTATCATTTTTAGCAATGTTTTTATATAAGTCTTGCTAATTTGGTGTTTGGGTTCTTCGCAGCTGAAAGTTTTTAGGATGCTCTGCGGTCTTGAAACCGCAAGGCGAGAGTACGGGAAGAGCTTGGCAACAGGCTTGGGCGTGTCTGAAAGCGTTGTTTCCCGCAGTTTAAAATCGTTGGCAGAAAAAAAACTGGTTGTTGTAAGCAGAAGTGGCAAGCGCAACCAGACAGTGGTGTCTGACGCACCTCACGCCTTGGCGTTGAAAGCGTTTTTAGCTGCCAGTCCCCACGTCAGCGAGAGTGTTTTGGCGCATTCCAATATTCGAGTGTTATCCGGCTTGCTTTTTCCCAACGCGTCGGTTGCCCGTGTAAAGCGGCTTGGTTTTCTTCCGGAGATTACGGTTCGGAGGGTTCTTTGCAAGCTCTTGGATGCGGGAGTGGTTGGCCGCCGCAGTCCAACGGACTATTATATATTGTTGCCTGGATTGAAGAAAGCGGTTGGTGAATATGTTTCTTTTGCAGTAATGCAGTCAGGTCAAGACGTGCCAGGTTCTCTTGTTGTCCGCGGCCCGTTTGGTTTTCTTCGGACAACAAGTGCAGAACGCGCTTCCAGCTTAATGAAGCCAACTGGCTTGAGTGTTTTGAACAAGTTTGGCGTTGAAATTGTTCAAACTGACTTCAAAGATTATTACTACAACGTTTTCGGGACGGTAAAAAAACCCGGGCTGGAAAAAGCGGTTGTTCACGCGTTGCTCAGGTCAACTGCTTTGCCCAGTGCCAGGGAAGCATCTTACGCGCTTCTTGCCTTATACAAGAACCGCGGCAATGTTGACAAGGAAAAATTTTTAGCAATAGCAGGAGATTTGGGCGTTGAGTCTATAGCAAGGCAGGCGCTTGTTTTCGTCAAAGCCTTTGCCGGGGGCCGCAAGGCTCCTGCTTGGCTTGAAGAAGATTTTCAAACTGCTGAAGGGCTTTTTCCTGTTGTTGAAGACTTCAGGGAGTTGGTGACGCAGTATGGTTGAGCCAGAAAAAACAGTTTTCAAAAAACGACATTGAACAGGTGTTTGCCAATGTTTCCAAAGACTCTTCGCAGGCCCCTGAAGGTTTTTTTGATTGGCGGCTGCGCAATGACTTTTCGAAACTTGAAGCCGTCGACGAAGGACGTGGACTTGCTTTTCGAAGACGAGTTGGGCGAAAAAGCGTTCTTCTGTGCCCTAAAGCAAGTGTTCTGACGTACTTCTGAGCTTTTCAGGAAATGTTTTTTTCGAGCATTGTGTCGGAGTCAAGTTTTGTTTTTTTGTCCCACTTAATCTTTTTCAGGTTTAACGGAAATTTTTTTCCGCGTTTTATTTTCTTTTTTGCCTTGAAAACAACTAGGCGGTCTGCTAATTTTTTTTCCAGAAAGCCTTTGTGAACCGCTGGCCCGCCTTCGACCAACACGCTTTCAATGCCCAATTCAAACAAGCAACCCAGGAGTTTTTTGAGGCTTACTTCTCTTTTTGTTGAAGAAGGCAAAACAACTACTTTAACACCTTTTTTTTCAAGGAGTTTTTTCTTTTTTTTGTCCGCTTTTTTTGTTGTTGCAACCAAGACGTTGTTGTCTGCAAAAACTTTTGCGTTAAGCGGGCTTTGAAGCGTTGAATCGAGTATTACGCGCAGGGGTTGTTTGTGTTTTTCCTGAATTCGGCAGGAAAGCTTGGGGTTGTCGGCCAAGATTGTTCCTACTCCGACGAGAATCGCGTTGCATTGCGCACGAAGTTCGTGCGCTTTTTTGCGCGATTTTTTGTTTGAAATCCAGCGCGGGTCTTCGGGATTGTTTGAAGTCATGAAGCCGTTGGAGCTTGTTGCCGCCTTCAAAATTAAAAACGGCTTTTTTTGTTTTACGCGTTCGAAAAAGCTTTTGTTGAGTTTTTCGGCTTGTTTTTTCAAAACTCCCGTTTTTACTTTGATTCCCGCCTTGCGAAGAGTTGTTGTCCCGCCTTTTGCCTTTGGGTTGGGGTCAGTTGTTGCAATTACAACGCGGGTTATTCTTGCTTTTACTATTGCATTTGTGCAAGGCGGAGTTTTTCCGAAGTGGCTGCAAGGTTCGAGGTTGACGTAAAGGGTTGCGCCTTTTGATTTTTTCCCGGATTTTTTAAGTGCCAGAATTTCCGCGTGCGGCTTGCCAAAGCTTTGGTGAAAGCTTTGTGAAATTGTTTTGTTGTTTTTTGTGATAATGCAGCCTACAAGGGGATTGGGTTCAACTAGCCCTTTTCCTTTTGAGGCGAAGCGCAAGGCTTTTTTCATGAAAAATTCGTCTGAAGGCATTTTTTACACCTTTTAAAGAGGGTTTAAAGGTCGTTAGATACTCTTAACAAGCTTCTTTTTTTTATATTACTGGAGGAGTTTTTTTCCGTTGCTTTTTGCGCGGTTTTTTGCTGGAAAACGGCGTTTTGTTCGCCTTGCCTTAGTTTTGTGTTTGTTTTTCCTGCTTTTTCTGCCTTCTTTTTCAAGTGCTTTTTGGTGGAACAGTTCGTGGGCTTTCAGAAAGCAAATTACTGTTATGAACAACAATGCAACTAATTCTTTGCTTGCAGGCTCAAGCGTTAATTTTTCGTTGAATCATTCCCAGTTAGTTGTTTCAAACAAGAGTTTGGGCAACGGCAGCGACGTGAGAATTACTTGGTATAATTCCTCGAGTGCCTCTGAAGTTGAATTGGACCGGGTTTTAGAGCCAAACGGGTTGGTGGGTTTGTGGCATTTTGACGATGGAAGCGGTCAGACTTTGACCGATTCAAGCGGGAACAACAACGACGGGGTTATTACTGAGTCTACTTGGAATTCAAGCGGAAGAGCGGGGGGAAGCGCGCTTTCTTTTGACGGCGTCAACGACATGGTCACCATTTCATCGCTTCAAAACACTGATTTTCCTCAGACTGCAGGAACAATTGCCTTTTGGGTCAAAGGGGAATACGAGGGCCAGGATGCGAAATCGCTTTTTGACGATTACGACGGTTCTCGAAACCATATTTTCATGCGCGTGCGCAACACAAGCTCGTTGTTATATTTTCAAGTGCAATGGATGAATACTACTCCGGCTTACATTGCCGGTGCCAGCATTTATGTTGAAAACGACGAATGGGTTTTTGTCACTTTAACTTACAACACTTCTTCTGATTCTGCAAAAACATACATTAACGGTACTTTGAGGGACTCCGACACCATGACTGACACGTCCTGGGTTCCCGACGGCCAGTTTGTCAGGCTTGCTGGAGCTATAAACTTTTTCAACGGTTCAATGGACGAGATGGCAATCTACAACCGCGACTTGTCCGACGTGGAAGTCAACGCGTTGTATCAGGCGGGCTTGAAAGGCCACGGCGTTTCCAAAGGCTTTGCCTTGGAGAATTCAACTTTGTGGTTCAAGACAAAAGCGGACATTTCCGCAAGCAGTAACGACTCCAATTACTACGTTTACTATAATAACAGCGGTGCGGACAGCGCGCCGGTGAATACAAGCGCTGTTTTTCAAAAAATTGATTTGTCCGACGAGTTGGACAACGGGCTTGTGAGCTTTTGGCACATGGACGAGGGCAGCGGACAGTTTTTGAATGATTCGGGCTCTGGAAACAATAACGGAACCCTTGGAGCAAATTCAGGTTCTGCGTCCGACGACCCTGCCTGGCAAAACGAGAACTCGAGCATTGACGGGTTGCAGACGAATTTTTCAAGCGGAAGCCAACTGCATTTTGACGGAAGCAATGATTACGTTTTAGTGCAGGATAATCCTGTTTTCCACTGGGAAGATGGAGAGGTAACCGCCGCGATGTGGATTAAGCCAAGAAATCTAAGCACCACGCCTATCTTCTTTACGAAAACGGATTATAATTCAGGTTATTGGAATGGTTTTGATATTAGGCTTCAGAGTTCAAAGGTAAGAGTTGTTACGAATGCAACTTCCGACAGAGACGTTTGGGGTACTACGGTTCTCGAGGAAAATACGTGGTATCACGTGGCAGTAACTATAGACAATACGAATGCAAAGATTTATTTGAACGGAAACGAAGATGCAACAGAAAGTACTGTTGCTTATAATCTTACCAATACGCTGAATTTGTACATTGGTTCTTACAACTCCCCGGACTATTTCTTAAACGGTTCAATAGACGAGGTTGCCCTTTGGAACCGTTCTTTGTCTGCCTCTGAGATTAAAGCGTTGTACGAGCGTCGCAAGCACTTGGTGCCACTTTGGACGTCTTCGCTTGGAATCGAAACAGACAACGATTCTCCGTCTTTCTCGTTTGTCTCTCCTTCCGACTCCGACGGCGCAGGTGTAAGCCGCAATTACTCTTACGTTAACGTTTCAACAACCGACGTTTCCCTTACCTCCGCATTCATTGACTGGAATAAGAGTTTGGTTGGGTACCAGTCCATGCCCCAGTAAACAACCAAAATCTTACCACCGCAATAAATGACTGGGATACTGGGGCATGGACTGGTACAATTCAACGGGAATTTACGGCAATTCGACTTACGCGTACAACGGCACTTTCAACGGGAATTTGTCAACGTCCAACATAACGGACGGCAAGTTTGGAAATGCTTTGAAGTTTGACGGGGACACTGATTACGTAAACTTGCCAAGTGTAAACCCTACTGAGGCAATATCTGTTGAAGCGTGGGTGAAGTCAGCAGACTCAACAGGTTACAGCGGTGCTTGGCAAATTGTCAGCAAGTACAGCGCGTACATTCTGGGTACTGGCACAAGTGCCGGAAGCAACATGTGCTTTATAATATTCAACGGAACTGCCTGGGTTGACTACGGAAATTGTTTCACTGTTCCCGACCCGCAAAACTGGCATCATTTTGTCGGCACTTACGACAGTTCGATAAGCCAACAAAAACTTTACGTTGACGGCGTGCTAAGACAAACAAAAACTGCTACTGGCACAATTAACCCGGACACTGGGTCTGTGAACATAGGAAAAAGGGAATCTTCAACAGACCCGGTTGATTACTTCAACGGTTCTATTGACGAAGTCCGCATTTGGAACCGTGTTTTGACAGCAGAGGAAGTCAACGCTTCTTTCAATTCCAGTTTGTACAGGTTGGAAAGAAACTTCACTGGTTTGGCAGACGGAAACTACGATTACTACGCTTTTGCCATTGACGCTCCTGGAAACAGCAATCAGTCTTCTTCGAGGACTTTGACTGTTGACAGCGTTAATCCCGCGAGTTTTAGTTTTGCATCGGGTACTGAGGCGGATAATGCGAATTTGTCGCAGGATTATTTTTATGTGAATGTTACTTTCACTGAGTCGAATCCTGATTCTTGTTTGTTGGAGGTTGGTGGTAGTAATGTTTCGATGACTCGAAGCGGTTCTAATTGTTTTGTGAACAGGACGAGTCAGAGTGATGCAACGTACGCTTACAAGGTTTATGCTAATGACAGTGCGAATAACTGGGGTGCGAGTGCTTCAAGGAGTGTGACTTTGGATACCGTTAATCCTTTCTTGTCTTTTGTTTCTCCTACTGATTCTGATGGGGGTGGTGTTGGTAGGAATTATTCTTACGTGAATGTGACAGTGACTGACGGGGCCAACACTTCTGCTTTCATAGACTGGAACAAGAGTTTGGTTGGGTACTGGGCTATGGATTGGTATAATTCAACTGGTGTTTTTGATAATTCTACTTATGGTAATAATGGGACGTTTAATGGTGGTTTGGAAACTGGTAATGTCACGAATGGAATGTTTGGAAAAGCATTGGACTTCGACGGGTTCAACGACTATGTAAAAGGCGATGCTTCTTTCAATAATGACAATACGGGGTCTTTGGACTTTTGGGTTAAAGCCAATGAGTGGACTGATACTTACGGTGCTAATGAATCTCAGCAAATGTTGACTTTATATAATTCCGGAATCTATTACCAAAACAGCGCCAAGGGTATTTGGGTTTACAACGAGTACAATCGTACATACGCGCGGTTTATAGATGGAACTAATTCTTTGAATATTGCCGGCACGGTAGATACTTCTTATTGGTTAGGTAACTGGCGTCACATTGCCGTAACTTGGAACAACGGCGTGTTTAAATTTTATGACGATGGCGTGCTTAAACAGACAGTCACAAATTCAAGTTTAAACTTATCGTTTAACGTCTCTGTGTATGCTGGGTTTAGATATTCCGCTTATCCTTTCAATGGTTCTATTGATGAAGTCAGAGTTTGGAGTCGTGTTTTGTCTGCTGAGGAGATTAACGCTTCTTTTAATAATGGTTTGTACAGGTTGAATCAGAATTTTACTGGTTTGGCTGACGGAAACTATTCTTATTACGCTTTTGCGGTTGACTATGCTGGGAATGTTAATCAGTCTTCTTCGAGGACTTTGACGGTTGACAGTGGCAGTCCGAGTTTGAGTTTTGTTTCTCCGACAGAGTCTGACAACGCTTTTGTTGCGAGTGATTATTTTGCGGTTAATGCGACTGTTTCGGATGCGAATTTGGGTTTGTGTGTGGTTGAGTTGGACGGAAGCAACATCACGGTTGCTCCCAATGGCAACGATTATTGTTTATACAATGCAACTGGTCAGAGTGACGCGGCGCACACTTATACAATGTATGCCAATGATTCGGCTGGCAATTGGGGAGGTACTGCTCAGAGGGCGGTTACTGTTGATACTACTATTCCGAACACTATTGCGTTTGTTTCTCCAACGGATTCGAATAATTCTTTTGTGTCGAGAAATTATTACTACGTAAACGTGACTTTTGCGGAGTCGAATCCTGATAGTTGTTTGTTGCAAGTCGGCGGCGCCAATATTTCTATGACGCGAAGCGGGTCGAATTGTTATTTGAATAGAACCAGTCAAAGCGACGGCAATTATTCTTATCAGGTTTACGTTAATGATTCGGCTGGTAATTGGAATTCTTCGCTTAATCAAACAATATTGTTGGATGCCGCCAACCCGAGTTTGTCGTATGTTTCTCCGACAGAGTCGGACAACGCTTGGATTTCGAGGGATTATTTTGTTGTCAACGCCACGGTTTCCGACGCCAATCCGGACCTTTGCGTTTCTGAAGTTGACGGTTCAAATACGAGCATTGCGTCGACAGGTGATTCTTATTGCACGCAGAATTTGACAAGCCAAAGCGAAGGTGCTCACACGTATACGATGTATTTGAATGATTCCGCGGGAAACTGGGGCGGCGAGGGTCAGCGAACCGTGTACGTTGACACGGTTCTGCCCGCAGCCTTCGCGTATGTGTCGCCCACTGACGCGAACAATTCGTTTAACAACCGCAATTATTATTTTGTAAACGTTACTTTCACCGAATTGAATCCCGGTGCTTGTCTTTTGGAAGTTGGGGGTTCAAACGTTTCAATGACCTTGCAAGGCACGAGTTACTGTTTTGTGAACCGCACAGGCCAAAGTGATGGAAGCTACTCGTACCGCGTTTACTTGAATGATTCTGCGAACAATTGGAACGCTTCTTTCAACCAGACTGTTGTTTTGGACACTTCGATTCCTCAAGTAAGCGTTGTCGCGCCTTCTCCTGCAAACAATTCTTATCAAACCGCGGGCTACGCTTTTATAAACGCGTCTTATTCGGAAACCAATCCCGCTTCTTGTGTTTTGTCTTGGAACGGAGTTAATGAAAGCGCGACGGTTTCGGGCGGTACCTGCAATTTGAACAAGACGAGCCTTGCAGACGGCAATTACTCTTTTGTAATGTATTTGAATGACTCCGCGGGCTTGGTCAACGCTTCTTTGAACCGCACTTTTACCGTTGACGCAGCAGCACCGGCAAGTTTTAGTTTTGCATCGGGTACTGAGGCGGATAATGCGAATTTGTCGCAGGATT
>JBHHTN010000051.1:0-7879 GCA_046753405.1 Candidatus Micrarchaeia archaeon
GCCACTTATTGACTTTTGAAAAGCTCTAAGACAACTGGAAGTTCCCGGGTTCAAATCCCGGCAGGCCCACTTGACCCTTTTTCTTTTTTTAAGGAAAAAAGAAAAAGCCTTCGAGCGGAAAAAGAAAAAAAAGAATTTCAAAAAAACGGCGGTTGAAAAAAAATGCTTACCCTAATTTTAACTGAAAGTGCTTTGGAGACTATTCCAAAAGAGATTGCCAACCACCCAACAGTACGCCAAGAGTGCAAAAGGCGCGGAAAAAAGCCTTCTGAAATACTTCTTGACTCTTCAAAGCACTACAAGGCCATGCAAAAACTTGAACACTTTGAAAAACGCGGACGGCCCGACATAATCCATTTTTGTCTGCTTCTAGCCCAAGACAGTGTTTTAAACAAAAAAAAAATGCTCCGACTCTTCGTGCACACTTACAACGACAAGGTAATTTCAATAAACCCAGCAACGCGCTTGCCGCCTTCGTACAACCGCTTTAGTGGTTTAATTGAAAACCTTTTTTCCAAGGAAAAAATCGAATCCAGCGAACAACCCTTGCTTTCAGTTGAAAAAAAGACTTTGAAGCAGTTGCTGAACAAATTAAAGTGCAATAACGCCCTTGCATTGGAAGCAGACGCGGTAAAAAAGGACGCCGGGGAACTTTCAGGACTGCTTTCAAACGACGCTTGCGTTATCATGGGCGGTTTTCCCCATGGAACGTTTTTAGACAAATCCAACGCCTTGACGTGCATCCGTAAGATTTCAATTGCAAGCCAGGAGTTGTGCGCGTGGACCGTGGCGTCCATGGTTTTAAACGCTGCTGAAAGAGATATTGACAAGTAACACCAGGTGTTTTAGTGACTTGAAGTCTAAGAAAAAAAGCGGAGGAACCGAAAAAGACGCTGCACGGCTTGCAAAAAGGCAAGCAGACGAATTGCTGGGGCTTGCAAAAAAAACTCTTGACGAAGATGAAAAACTGTCCAAGCGCTATGTTTCCCTGGCGCGAAAAATAGCCATGCGCCACAGGGTCAAACTTGGAAACGATCTTTTTTGCAAAAACTGCGACAGCGTATTTGTCGCGGGCAAAACCTTCAAGTCCAGGGTGCAAGAAGGACGCGTAGTTTGGACGTGCACAAAATGCGGTAAACGACAGACAAAAGCCGTAAAGCGCCCTAAAAAAGGAGGGATTTTAAACCTTAAAACACCAAATTCTAAGGCATAGGAAAAGGCTTTTTTTTTCAAAAACCCGTTTACTATTTTTTTAGTTTCTCTTTGAGGTGAAAAAATAACTTGTCATCAGTATTTGAAACTCCCGCAAACCAAGCGGTTGACAAAATAGCGCAAGCACTTGAATCAAACGATAACATTGCCATTCCCAATTGGTACGGAACAGTAAAAGGAGGCGCTCACAAAGAACGCGTGCCTGAAAACCCGAAGCTCTGGTACAAAAGGGCTGCCGCAGTTCTTCGAACACTTGCAACCGGAAGAAAAGTCGGCGTAAGGCGTTTGCAGCACAAATTCGGCGGACGCAAAGAACACAAGGTACGCACTCCACACCACGTGAAAGAAGGCGGAAAGTCAATTCGCGTGGCATTCCAGCAACTTGAAAAAGCCGGGTTTGTGCAAAAAGAAAAAACCGGTGGAAGAACCATCACTCCTGCCGGAGCATCGTTTGTGGAAAAGGCTTGCGGCGGAAGTGAAAAACAGGCAGAGTGAAAAATCGCCCGTGGAAAACGACCAAGCGGCTTTGGCCGAGGCGTACAGAAAAAAAAGGCTTGAAATGCAACAAGCGCAGCAAGCCGAAAGCCAGGTAAAACAAGTGTTGAAAAGCGTTTTGGAGCCAGATGCTTACGAGCGTTTGATGAACATAAAGCTGTCCAACGCAAACTTGTACTCCCAACTTGTGCAGATGATCGTTTACCTTGTAAAAGGCGGCCAAGTAAAAGGACGCGTAAGCGAAGCGTTGTTGAAAGACCTTACGTCAAAAGTGATCGCTAAAACAAGGCGCGAAACAACAATCCGAAGAATTTGAAAAAAAAAGGTGTTTTTTGAATTATGAGTTCGAGGAAGTCGCAGAAAAAAAAGAAAGTGTTGTCAAAAGCCTTCACGCAAAACAGGCGCATTCCTCTTTTTGTTGTTGCCAAAACTAAAAAAAAGGTTATAAGAAACAAAGAGAGAAGAAACTGGCGCGAAACCAAACTAAAGGTAAAGGAAAAATAGAAAAAAAAGGTGTTTTTTGAATGGCTGAATCAAGTAAAGTTGAAACTGAAAAAACAAGTCCTGTTGATGAAAAACAAAACGAAGTAAGGCAAAAGACAGCAGAAGTGCAGCCTGCAGGCGTTGAAAAACCGCAAGAAAAGCCCAAAGAAAAGGTTTCTGCAAAGGTTGAAGAAAAACCAAAGGAAAACGCCAAGGCAAAACCCGAAGGCAAGGAAGACAAAATGCAAGAGGCAGCTGCAGAAGAAAAACCAAAAGAAAGCGCTGAAGATAAAGAAAAGGCACCAGAAAAAAAGCGCGAGGTCGTCGAGGAAAAAATCGCAATTGTTCCGCTTGTAAAGTCTTACAAGAAAAGCAAGACAAAACGCACTAATTACGCCGCGTACTTGTTGAAAAAGTATGTCACAAGACATATGAAAGTGTCAATTGAAAACGCGAAGGTTTCAGTTGAAGTCAACAACTTGATTAAAAGCCGCGGAAACGCCAAGCCCCCAAAGCGAGTGAAAGTCCGACTTACAAAGGACAAGGAAGGCGTTGCCCTCGTTGAAATAGCAAAGTAAAGCGAGTCTTCCCAAAATGGCAGAGTTTAAAATTGAAAAAGCGGCAGTTGAAAAAAACCCTTTCCTGGGACTGTTCATGCGCGCAAACGACGAAGTCTTACTTGTGCCTCCGAAGGTTCCCCGCAATGTTTTGAAGCTTGCTGAAGAAGCACTTAAGGTTCCATCGCAAAAATTGTTAATAGACCAATCCTACTTGATTGGAACTTTTTGCGCGGTAAATTCAACAGGCTGCGTTTTGCCATCTTTTGCGGACAAAAAAGAGATTCACACAATTAAAAAATTGGGATTCAACGTTTTTTTAATGGAAGAACTCCCCGCTTGCGGAAACAACATTCTTACAAACGACAAAGCAGCCGTAATCAACCCACGCATTTCAAAGCACGATGC
Source organism: Candidatus Micrarchaeia archaeon (assembly GCA_046753405.1). Classification (GTDB taxonomy): domain Archaea; phylum Micrarchaeota; class Micrarchaeia; order Norongarragalinales; family CAINOH01; genus JBHHTN01. The sequence goes on from JBHHTN010000051.1 coordinate 3,156, forward strand.
AACGCAAATAAGCGATTGCCTGGGAGTGGAAGTGTTCAGTCAAAAACCGCTTTCAAACGTTTACTCCCCAGGCTCAGCCAACGTTGTCACCAACAAGGGGCTTTTGGCCTACAATGAAACGCCGATTGCAGAACTTAAAATGCTTGAAAAAACATTCACAGTAAAAGGAAGCGTGGGCAGCTCGAACCTGGGCGTTCCCTTCAACGGAATAAGCGTTGTTGCAAACAAAAACGGCGCGTTGGTAGGACAAGAAACAAGCGGTTTTGAAGTTCAAAGAGTGTACGAGGCACTAAACGGTTGAAACGAGGTTTTTAAAAATGGAAAACGAAGATGAAAAACGGATTTTTTACGAGTCCCAGTACTACTCCAACCAGGCAAAGCAAGTGCAACAACAAATAGCGCAGTTGGAAACGCTTCTTGAAGAAAACGCTGCAACAACAAAAGCTTTGGAAAACCTGTCTGAACAGGAAACACTGTTTCCAATAGGAAGCGGAACGTACTTGAGGGGAACGTTGTCCGACAAAAGCAAGGTGCTGATAGACTTGGGTGCCAGAGTAATCGGCGAAAAAAACGTTGCCGACGCCCAAAAAATCCTTGAGGAAAGAAAGGAAAAGCTCGAAACTGGAATTGACAACTTGAAAAAAACGCTCATGCAGCTTGCAGGAAAACTCGACGAGTTGAACACTCAGACAAGCAAGCTTCAAAAACAAAGTTGAAAAAAAACAAATGTTTGGCTTGCTCAAAAAAAAGATAGGCTCTTTCATAAGCAAACTCACCAAAAAAGAAGAGAAAAAAATACAAGCGCCGCCTTCAGAAACCGAACATGAAACGCCCCTTACAACCGAAGAAACGCAAGTTCCAAAGACCGAAGACAAACCAGTTTTGCCAAAAAAAGCATCTCCAGAACCCGAAAAAACCGCGGCAAAACCACAAGCAATTGCGACTCCCAAACCGACACATGCAAAAGTCGAAGAACCCGAAGTTTCCCTGCAAGATGTTGAAGTCAAGACAACCGCGCAAACCCCTTCGCCTAAAAAAGAAACACCTGAAACTGAAGCCCTTCAAAAGCCTGAAATTCCAACCCCAAAGGACGAACCAAAAAAAGAGCGTGATTTTTCCCCAAAACTCGGAATCGTCTCCAGAATAAAAAGCGTTTTTTCCCCGCAAATCACGATCACCAAGGAGGAAACAAACGACTTGTTCGACGAATTCGAAATAGCGCTTTTGGAAAGCGACGTTTCATACGAAACAAGCCAAACCCTCGTACAAGACATGAAAACAAGGCTTATCGGAAAACAAGTTGACAAAAACAATGCGTCACAGACCTTAAGAGCGGAAATAGCCGTTTCCCTGAAGAAAATTTTGGAAAGCGCGCAACAATACGACTTGCAAGCAAAAATTCAAGAAGCAAAAAACTCCGGAGAACCGTTCAAAATACTCTTTCTAGGTCCAAACGGAGCTGGCAAAACAACAACAATTGCAAAGTTTGCGTCAATGCTCAAGTCAAAAGGCTACTCGTCGGTTATCGCGGCCTCCGACACGTTTCGTGCCGCTGCAATCGAGCAATCAATGCACCATGGGCAAAAACTAAACGTCAAAGTCGTAAAACACACTTACGGTTCAGATCCTGCGGCAGTAGCCTTCGACGCAATAAAACACGCTAAAGCAAACAAAGTCGACGTTGTTTTGATTGACACCGCCGGAAGGCAGGAAACCAACAGGAACCTTTTGGAAGAAATGAGAAAAATCTCCCGCGTGTGCAACCCCGATGCGAAAATTTTCGTAGGCGAGTCAATCGCGGGAAACGCTTTAATAGAACAAGTCAAAAGTTTCAACCAAGCGGTAAACCTGGACGCAGTCATTTTGACTAAAATAGACTGCGATGCAAAAGGAGGAAACTCCATTTCAATAACCCACGACACCCGCCTGCCGATCCTGTTTCTGGGAATCGGACAGGAATACGACGCACTTATGCCTTTCGACTCTTCATTCATAGTTAAAAAGGTTCTCGAAGAATAATTATTCAAAACACACAAAGTTTTAATGAAGGAGTGTGAAACACAGAATGAGAGAATACGAAGAAAGTGGCCAGCAAGAACAAACAAATTCGCACGGACAAAACAGCGAATTTGAAAAACCCGTGAAAGTCGGAGAAGAACACGAAGTGACAATAGAGTCAGTCGGCGCAAAAGGCGACGGCGTGTGTAAAATAAACAATTTTGTAATCTTCGTCAAAGACGTGCAAGCAGGCGAAACAGTAAAAGTCAAAATAAACGATGTAAGGCAAAGATTCGCAATAGCGGAAAAAATCTGATTTTTACCTCTGCACGGTTCTAATCAAATCCGCTTTGGTAATTATACCGTTCACTTTTCCCTTTTTTGACACCAAAACAGCAGAATTGTACTTCAACAAAGAAGACACAATCGACAATGGAGTGTCCTGGTCAACAACAGAAAACGAGTCGTCCATGACCTCCTCAACAAGCACTTTAGAAGAGCGGACGTCTCTGCCTTTGGAAACCAAGTCAACAATAGTCTGCTCTGAAATGCTTCCAACAACCCTCTGCCCGTCAAAAACCGGAACCTGGGAAATCCCCTCTTCCTTAAACAACCGCAATACCTTTGAAAGCCTGTCGGATTCCTTAACCGCCAACACCTTGGAAATCATTACGCTGCCGGCAGTCAAACCCTCTTTTTCCTCATGAGAAGTCAAAACGTCAAAAATCGCCTTGGCATTTGAATACGAAGGGACAACGCTGCCGTTTTCCACCTTGGCAACCAAAGACTGGCTTACTCCCGCAAGCTTTGCAAGTTGAACCTGGGAAATACCCAAAATTCTCCGCTTGCGCGAAATCTCAGAAAGCTCTGGAAGCATGATAATACTAAAACAAGCAGGTTATTATTCGTTTAGGAATAAAGGCCTCTATTTTTCCGAAAGCATTTTGTCAATGTAATTTGCGTACTTAAGCGCGCTGTCAGGCGAAATGAGCACACCCAAACCCTCTTGCTCTTCCCTGGCCGTCTGCAGTGCCGCATGAAGAATTGCGCCAGTTGTAGGACCTGCAAGCAATGCCTCTTCCTTCATTACCCTCCTTAAAGTGTCGTAGCCTTCCTTGTCAGAAACCTCTATTGTTTCATCCACCACGCTCTTGTCATATATTCCCGGCGTTGCTGCCTCGGACAAATTCTTCAAGCCGGGCAGGTGATGGCCTTTTTGCGGTTCAACTGCAATGATTTTTACTTTCGGGTTCTGCTCCTTCAAGTACTTGCCGGCTCCCGACAAAGTTCCGGTTGTGCCTATCCCGGCAAAAAAATGAGTTATCTTCCCTTTTGTCTGCTTCCAGATTTCCGGACCAGTAGTCTGATAGTGTGCAATCAAATTGTTCTTGTTCTCGTACTGGTTGGGCATGAAGTACTTGCCTTCAAACTTCGGACTTGTAGCATACGCGTTTGCAAGGGCTATGGCGCCGTCCTTGGGGTTTGCAGGGCACAGGCTGTCTGGAACATCCTCGACTTTGGCACCTAAAAGCCGTATCAAAATCTTTTTTTCCTCTGGCACCTCAGACGGAACGGTTACCACGAGGTCAACTCCTTTTTTTGCGGCAATGCCCGCCAACGCAAGGCCGGTGTTTCCGCTTGAAGGCTCCACAATGCTCTTTCCGTTTAACTTTCCTTCTTGTTCAGCCTGTAAAAACATGTTCAAGGCGGGCCTGTCCTTGATCGAACCGAAAGGATTGAACCATTCAAGTTTTGCGAACAATTCGAAGTTCGAATTAGGGCTTGACTTGGACAACCTCACCATTGGCGAGGGATTGCTCGGGCTTGCAATCAAATCCAAAATGCTTTCGTAAACCTTTAACGAGTGATCCGCGTCCAACCTAAAAACCGCTCCCAAAAAAAAACAATTTTTTATTCTGTTTAGAATATTAAGCTCACCACAATTTTAATACACTATGCGCCCCTAACATCTAAAGAAAAAAAAAGCGGGTTTGAATATTTGGCTGATTCTAAAGAGCAGGCGCCGCAGGCTCCTTCAAAGTCTCAATGGAAAGACCTCAAAGCAGGAGGCCTTATCAAAGACAAGCAAAAAGACTTGTTTACAGTGCGCGTAATGGCCCCAGGAGGATTCATAACAACAAGAGGACTTGTAAAAGTAGCCGAAATCGCCAAAAAATACGGAAAAGACTACGTGCACCTGTCGGTAAGACAATCTCCTGAAATTTCTGGAGTGCACTACAAGCATTTTGGTGACATAAGGAAAGAACTTGAAGATGCAGGCGTAAGAATCGCCTCATGCGGAAAACGCGTGCGCGCGGTAACCGCGTGCCAAGGATGCACAATAAACCCAAATGGGCTTGTGGACACGCAAAAACTCTCAGCGCAAGCAAACGACAAATTCTTCGGGACAGACACCCCCCACAAATTCAAAATCACTTTTGGAGGATGCCCCATTGACTGCGTGCGCGCCCGTTGCGCGGACTTGGGCTTCCACGGAGTATGGCACGCTAAACTCATTGAAGAAAAATGCACTTCTTGCACACTTTGCGTTAAGGCATGTCAAGACAAATCATTGGAAATGCAAGGAGGAAAACCAGTCCGCGACGATTTAAAATGCGTGCATTGCGGAGACTGCGTGAAAGTATGTCCGTTTGACGCAATGCTCGTGGAAAAAATAGGCCTAAGCATGTACGCTGGGGGAAAACACGGAAAGCACCCGCGACAAT
>JBHHTN010000052.1:0-7826 GCA_046753405.1 Candidatus Micrarchaeia archaeon
ACAACAAGCCCTGAGAAGAACAATGGAAAAGTACTCCGAAAAAACAAGGTTCGTTCTAGCCGCCAATTATTCAAGCCGCATAATCGAGCCCATTCAAAGCAGGTGCGCCGTATTCCGGTTCGCCCCCCTTTCAGAAGAAGAAGTAATTGAAATAATCGACAACATCGCAAAAGGCGAAGGGCTTGACCTTGACAACAAGGCAAAAAAAGCAGTTGTCTACGTAGCAGACGGAGACGCGCGAAAAGCCGCCAACGTAATGCAAGGCGCACACCAAACCAACGACAAAATAACCGAAGAAGACGTGTTCAAAATCAGTTCCCGCGCACGGCCAACAGAAATAAGCGAAATGGTCAAACTGGCAAGAAACGGCAAGTTCACCGACAGCAGAAAACTTCTTGACACGCTGCTTGCAAAGTACGGAATGAGCGGTGAAGAAATCATCCTACAAATCTTTTACGAAGTATCCAAACTCGACGTTGACGACGACTTCAAAGTAAACCTTATAGACAAAGTCGGAGAATTCGACTTCAGAGTAGCAGAAGGAGCAAGAGAAAGAATACAACTTGAGGCCTTGCTTGCACAGCTTGCACTAAACGGAAAAAAATAAACTCGTCCGCATTTAAACCCAAGAATAACATTTTTAAGCAAAAACACGTATTTTTTTCAAAGAAAAAACCCGCCAAAAAGTGACTTACCGCAAAAATGGGCTTGTTCAGAAAAAAATTGTTCAACCGACACATCCTCTACTTGTCAGTATTCCTTGCCATAATACTCAGCGTGCTTTGGATTTCAAAAAACTTCATTTACGCCCTTATTCCAAACACGTTTTTGATAACCGCATACGTTGCCACAGTAGGTGCAATAACAATTTACTACCACGAAAAAATGCTCTTCAAGCACAACGCCCTCTCCCATACAATTGACCTCGTCTTGCACCACACGAAAAAAGTCACGAAACTCGTAAAATAAGCCCACAGTCAAAACGCTTTATAGTGCAGAATTGCCGCGATTTTAAACGCCTGAAACTCGCGGCCCGCGTCATCCTCTGAATTAAACACCATTATTTCAGCATTAGCCTTGGCAGCAAGCTCCATCAACCTTCCCGCGTCCTTTGACTTGCGCACAAGTTCATCAAGCACAAAAAGCTGTTTTACCGCACCGCGCTCAAGCGCGTCTTTCACGTCCTTCAACCCGTAACACGACAAACCGTCTTCTTTGCCAACGCTCGCCTTCAACTTCTCCAACGCTTCAAATTCTTCCTGCAACTTTCCTTCCCCCAAAAGCCTTGCAATGGCACCTCTTTTCATCAACTCTGCAACCGCGCTTTGCTCTGCAGTGCTTGCATGCTCAAGACGAATCTTTTTAGACAACGCCCCGTGTTTTTCCTCCAAAAACTTTTTGAAGTCCTCCTTTGCAAACCCAGGGCCAGCTAAAATAACGGCGTCCGCCTCTGACTGCTCAAGCTGGTTTGCAAGACTCTCGTAAAACTCTCCTTTTTTTGATTCAAAGGAAGCCACATCCCGCTTTGACGCCGGATTTGAAGCCTCAAACAAAACCTTTACGCCCATGGTCCTAAGCGCGCTTACCGTGGCCTTGCGCTCGTCCAACGCTACAACCAAAGCCGTCACATGCCTTGCCCTTTTTTTAACCTCGGACAACAAAGCCAAATCCAAAGCAGTCAAACTCTTGCAAACGGTAATTTTACCGCGAGGTTCGACGTCAATTGTATGATGCTCTCCAACTTGCACGAACTCCTCTGGAAAACCCTTAGTGATTTTTCCGCTTACACGCAATTTATTGGCGTCTTCCGCGTATTCAACAGACTCCACTTCAACTTCAACGCTCACAGGCTTTTTTTCACCTGACTTTGCCCTCGCACCTTCCTTGCCTTTGTCTGCCTTGAAGCGACGAAAACTTCTGCCTTCGACCAAGTCGCCGCTTTGCAAAAACTTCTTCAAAAACCACAAGTCCTCCAAAACCTGCGGCTGCAACCTCACAACGCCTTCCTGCTTGTCCAACTTCAAAACACGCACTTTAAAACACCAAATTTTTAGTCAAATTATTATATTCCAAGAAGCATAAAATTACTTGGCAGCAAAGCTTCTTTTAACCCATTTGTAACTGCTGTTTAAATGGGTTTTGCCAAAAAGCTTCCCCCCGTGCCAAGTATTTTTCAAAAATTTGAATTCAACAAAAATGAGAATAGCCGTAGTTGACAGAAACAAGTGCAAGTCCCAGCGATGCGGCTGGGCCTGCATCCAAGTCTGCCCAGGAGTAAAAATGGGCGATGAAACCATTGTGAAATCCGGCCATTACCCCTTAATAGACGAGAATTTGTGCACAGGATGCGGCCTGTGCGTAAAAAAATGCCCCTACAAAGCCATTAAAATAATCAACCTGCCCCAAGAGCCGGGCAAATGCACGTTTCAATACAGCGCCAACTCCTTCAGATTGTACGGCTTCATACTGCCCAAAGAAAAAAGCGTTGTAGGGTTAATCGGAGTAAACGGAATAGGAAAAAGCACCGCGTTGGACCTAGCGCGCGGAAAAATAAAGCCCAACTTCGGAAACTTCAACAAAAAACTAACAGGACAAGAAGTCAAAAAACAAGTTCGCGGACAAGAAATACAAAGATACATGGAAAAACTCGGCGACAACCAAGTGAAGTTCAGCCACAAAATGCAACACGTCGACGAACTTGCAAAATCAAAAGAAGCAGCCGAAAACTTGTTGGAAGAATGCGACGAAGAAGGCAGGGGAAAAAAACTCTGGAAAACCCTGGAGTTGGAAGACATCAAAGAACGCGGTTTGAACCAATTAAGCGGAGGAGAACTGCAACGCGTAGCCCTCGCCTGCGCTTTGACAAAAAAAGCGGACGTATACTGCATTGACGAACCGTCCTCTTACCTGGACGTTTCACAAAGGCTTAACGCTGCAAAAGTCATTCGAAGCGTTGCACAAACAAGTTCAATAATACTCGTAGAACACGACCTGGCACTCTTAGACTACTTAAGCGACTTCGTTCACGTGCTTTACGGAGAAAAAGGCGCGTACGGAGTAATATCACACTTAAAAAGCTCTAAAAACGGGGTGAACGAGTACCTCCAAGGATTCTTACGAGACGAAAACATACGGTTCCGCAACAACGCAATAAAATTCCAAGTGCGAAGCGCCGCCGAATCAAAAGCAACAACAGTTTTTGCAAAATACTCCGCCTTGGAAAAAAACTTCGGAAAATTCTCGCTCAAAGTAGACGAGGGAAACATTCGAAACAACGAAGTACTGGGAATCCTAGGGCCCAACGGAATAGGAAAAAGCACTTTCGTAAAAATGCTTGCAGGCGAAGAAAAACCCGATTCCGGGTACGGCTTCAAAGAAAAACTAACCGTGTCGTACAAACCCCAGTACATTGAAAGCAACTTTGACGGAACAGCAGTAGAACTCCTTCAAGGCCTGAAGAACTTAAACCGGTCAACACTCTTGGAAATACGCCAAAAACTAGACGTAGCCGAATTGGAACACAAAAAAGTCAAAACCCTAAGTGGAGGAGAACTGCAAAGACTCTCAATAGCAATCGCGCTTTCAACCCAAGCAGACTTATACCTGTTAGACGAACCAAGCGCGTTTTTAGACGTCGAACAAAGACTTCAAGCAGCAGAACTCATAAGAAAAGTAGTCAAAGACTCCGAAAAAAACGCGTTCGTAATAGACCACGACGTAGTGTTCGCAGACAACAGCTCCGAGAGACTAATAGTATTCGACGGAAAACCAGGCAAAACCGGACACGCAAACTCGCCAAAAGAAAAAAAAGAAGGAATGAACGCGTTCCTGTCAAGCTTCAAAATCACATTCAGACGAGACGAGGCAACCGGACGGCCGCGCGCCAACAAAGCAGACTCCCAAAAAGACGTTGAACAAAAACAAAAAGAAGAATACTACTACACTGAATGAAACGACTACTCCAAATACGCTGCCTCTTCCCCAAGAGGATTGAACGCCAACAGCCTTTCCCTGGCTCCCTTCACCCACAAAACAATCCAATAACCGTTCTGCAAATTGTTTTGAGAAGCAAACAAGTTCAACTTGTTGAAGTCCGCAAAAGGACAATACTCCCTGTCCGAATCAAAGTCAAACGGAAGCTTGAAAGCGCACCCAACCGCGCCCTCAGTGACAAAACCCGACAAACGACCGCTTTTTGCAGAGTTAATCAACGCCTGCTCCCGTCGATTAACCGGGTGCTCCAAACAATCCGCTACAAGCATTTCCGACCTCGTAATGACAATGGGCATCAACTCGTACTCCAATCTCTCCACTTTAGGACAAGAAGAATGCTCGTTAACCGCTATGTCAACCAACGCCCTCCAACGCCCGTCCGACAACGCGTCTGCCCTGACAAGTTCAAACGAAGCAGTCTGAGCAGGGTACTTTTGCTGCTTGTAAACCTGCACGTCGTTCAAAACCAAGTCCCACGCGTCCTGCTGGGAAAGATTTTTCGGCAACGAAGGCGACAGAAAAAAAGTGAACACTAAAAGCAAAGCCAAAAAAAGCAATATTAAAACAACAATTCTCTCGCGCAACACGCCCTTCAAACCCACACAAAAACAAACCCTTGAGTTTCCCTAAAACAATACAATAACACTATAACGCGGGTTAATTAAAATTACGCAAAAAACAAACCCCCTCTTATTCCAACTCAACAAGTCACAGTGATATTCTTCCACTTGTCATTGCCCTTGTACAAGTGAACATCAAAAACCTCCCCAGGGCTCACTCCTTTCTTGACAAAAATCATTCTGTCAAAAGTAACCGAGTAAGAAAAGTTAGAAATCGAAGAATTCACGTAAATGTCCGCAGAAAAAGAAGCATCTCTGGCCCTATGCACCGGCCCTTCGCCGTTGCCTAAATCAAACGTATTAGGGTTAGGATTTACATTGCCGCAACTGGGCATGCTCACCCTTGCTCTAACATTAATTGACGGATCATCCAAACCCCGAAGAACAACATCCAAATAATCATTGACTATCTCTACCGGGTTAAAAATTCCCGTGCAAAAAGAGTCGTCGTTATACGTCTGCGGATTGCACCCGTAGGTACCATAAGAATACACTAAAATGGCATCGTCCATTGTGTTGGGAAAAAACTCTTTTGCATCAGCAAACTTGTCGGACGCAATTTTCATCTCCAAGTCAGTCAAAGAAGCGCGCTGAAGGTCAAAAAAAGAAAACGCGTTTCCTGCTGCAAAAACAAAAATCATCGCAGCCAAAGCCGCCGCGAAAACCGAGAAAAAACCATGCAAGTTACGCTTCATCTTGTGAAATACACCCAAACCTCGTCAAACTCAAATAATTTTGCACTCCTAAGGCAGCCATCAGCAACCGCAGCAGTAATAACACAATCATCTTCCTCGCAACAGACATAGTCGTAGGAAATCTTGCTTGCACGCGTCACAAGCTTCGGCGTCACCGTTTCAAAAGTGGAGTTGTCGCGAGTCACACGAAAAGCAGTAATCTGGTAAAAATCGCCGGGCTCGAACTTGTTCAAAGAAGTGTTCAACTCAATGAAGTCGCGGCCTAAAACGTAAAGTGCAGAAGGCGATTCGTACACCGGAGGCGCCTGTGAAAACACGAACAAAGTCAACGCAGAGGCTGAAAAAAGCGCTAAGGCAAGCAGCGCGTCAATTGTAAAGAAAAAAGCCTTTTTCACTCGCAGGTCCTCACCTCAACAACGCAAACCTCTTCAGAACCCGTCTCGCACACGACAATCCTTCGAGAAGAAAAAACGTTTGACCCTTTTTGCACGCGTTTGCAATCATCAAAAAAATCCGGAGAAGTACAATTATCCGAATAAACCCGCGCGTTGTTTGAAGTTTTAACGCAGTAATTCGAAACGGAAAGCGCCGACAATGCTTTGGAAGATAAATTCGCGTCCAAAACAATTGCAGCAGCGTTTGAATGCAAGTCCGCCGAATGCGAAAGCCTTCTTTGGGAAAAATCAGTCGTATGAAGGGCTATTCCGATTATCGAAGTCAAAAGCGCGAGTGCTATTATGAAGTCCATTGTGAAAACCTGCCCCTTACCCACTCTTAGCATTCACCGAAAGAAATTGAAACAACGCCCGCGTTCTCGCTCAAACACACCGAACTTCCAGCAGAGTAATTCCTTGTATCGCACGAAAGGAAAAGACCTTGCACTGCAACCGTGTCAAGATTGCACTGCGAAAACGCCCGCGCAACCCCAAATTGATTCGAAAAACTCAATTCAATAGAATTCGAAGGCGACGCAGGCTCTATGAAGTAAGGCACGTTCTTGCCCCCGGCCAACACGCATGGAACCTTGTACAATAATTCTCCCTCGCTTACGCAAGCGCGGTTTGCAACCATTGCAAAATCGCGTGCTGCCAAGCGCGCTTGCACAACCGAAGACGACTGCGAGTTGTCGTAAAACACCCTCATGAAGTTCGCCATCCAAAAAAACACTAAAAGCGCAAGAGACATTGCAAAAAAGAATTCAAGCGAAATCTGCGCTTTCTTTGAATTATCCATGAAAAAGGTTATTCAAACCTCGTTTTTAAGAAGTGCGCATCAGCGTACAAACTGCGCCAAAAAAGGCGAAAGGCCGAAGTAATACGCCAGCGTGGGAACAATCAACGCGCCAATGGAAAAACTCCGTTTCACACCCAGTAAAATCGGAAGCAAGCCTATTGAAGCGGCAACACCCGCGATCAAAAGCCCTAGCGGCCCTGAAATAAACAGCAACGACAAAACCAGGAAAACCAAGATGAAAAAGTTAAGCGTTTTTGCTCTCACGCGTGAAAAAAAACGAAGGAAAAAAGGCGTCACCGTCTCGAGCAAGACAAGGCCCGTTGCAAAAGACAAAACAACAGTTAAAACCACGGTTGAAAGCTCTACTTGTTCAACTGCCGCAGAAAGAAGAACAGCAGCCCCAGAACGCGATTTTCCAATTGCGTAAACTGCAACAAAATCGTAAAACATTTTAGATGAAATTATCGACGCGTTCAAAGACAAAAAGTCGCGTTCCGAAGAACTGTAAAAAAACATGAATGCAAGCGAGCTTAAAAACGCGGGAGTCATAGCCGGCAGAAACGACGAAAAAGCGCCGAAAAAGCATCCCGTTACAACCCATTTTACGCGGGGAAAAGCACTCGATTTTTTCTGAGGCGGAATCTTCTGCGAGCTTGTAAGCGAGGACAAAACGCTGGACAACCCGAAAAGCCCGGTTAAAAGAGGGAAAAGCGGTTCTTTTACAACCGGAAAAGACAACGTCAAAAAACCCAACGCCCCCGAAAGCAGGAAAACCACAAGACCCAAAACAAGTTTTTCAAAACTCTTCTCCGAGCAAAAAGAAAAAACCACTACCGCAAGCAATGCAAACGGAACAAAAGGCCTTGCAAAAACAAAAACAACTGGAAAAACCCTTACAAGAACCGGAAGAGCAAGAATTGAAAGCAAAAGAGAAAACGCAAGAGAAACAACCGTTACGCGCAAGGCAACCTGTCCCTCCGCCTTCAAAACCATTCTGTGAGCAGGCAAAATGCTCGCGTTGTAAGACGACGAGGGCACAAGCAAAAAAATCGACGAAAAAGATTCAAACACAAGCCGAAGAAAAGAAACGCTTACTGCAAACAACGCAAGAAAAACCGGGTTTTCAAAAAGCTTTGAGGCAAACTGCAAAACCAAGTTAGTGTGAAGAAAAGACAGAAAACCAGTCGCACCCGCAAATAAGCTCCATGCAGCAAGTTCAAAAAAATTCAAGTCCAAAGATTTTTTTTTCAGCGCAACACTTCAACTGAGTCTTCGTCCAAAGGGA
>JBHHTN010000053.1:0-7702 GCA_046753405.1 Candidatus Micrarchaeia archaeon
TGGCGCGGTTATTGGCGCTAACTCGCCTATTTCTATTGTGATGCTTTTCACTTTTCCTTGTGCTTCTGCTTGTGACACGAGGTTGTTTGCAATGTGTATTCCGTGTATTTTGAAAACACCACTTGGTTTTTTAAGGCGCTTTATTTATATAAACTCTTATGGCTAAGAAGGCTTCTTTTTTGACTACAGTGAGAAAAGAGAAGGCATCAGGAGGAGTAGGCGGATCGCTTCTTTCAGGTGCGGCTTCAACTGGCGCGTGGATGACTTTGGCCTCTGGTCGAACAGCGCTTTATGTTCTTAGGAAAAGCGGTTCTTTTTTGAAGTTTGCTTACAGGCGGCCGTCGAAAAAAATTCCTTTTTTTAAGCGGGAGCTTTGGAGGGCGTTTAGGGGAACCGCGCTTACTGCGTCGGCGCTTGTGGTTTTGCAGTCTCCTTTTGCGGTTTCTTTTGACACTTACAAGTCTGCTGCAACTGATTATAATGCTAACAACGTGATTTCGCAGTCTGTGAAGGAGAAGGCTTTGTCGGAGTGGAAGGCTACTACGCTTAGGAGGGTTAAGGAATCGCCGTCGAACATTTCTCGGACCGGTCGTTTCACGATTGAGACTTCGCGGGGTGCGTATCGTGTGTTGTTCGGGCCGTCGGAGGATCCTAAGGCTGGCGCGGCGCCTGTTGAGGAAAAGCCTGCGCCTCCTGCTCAACCTCCTGCGCCGCCGGCGTTGCCTGAACCGGCGCAGGCTGCTGAGTTTGGAAGGCTTTCGTTTTCAAGGGAGGAAGTGGATAAGTTGAGGAATTTTCTTTTGACGCAGAAAGTTGGCAACAGGCCTGCTGCGGAGCATTTGGATTTGCTTGAGCGCGAGGATGCCCGTGTTGGTCTTCCTCCGAGTTTGTCTTTTGCTTTTGTTGACCATGAAAGTGATTTTAACCCGGAGTCTTTTTACATCAATTCTTCTGGTGCTTACAAGCGGGTTTTGGTTAATGGGAAGTATTTGGTTAAGGACACGCGTACGGGTGTTTTTCATGATGTTCGTGATATTGTTAAGGCTAATCCCAAGCTTTCGGTTGACTTGGGTTTGGGGCAGATTAATAACCGGTATTGGGGTCCCAAATACGGGGGAAGTGCTTTGATGAATCCTGATGTTAATGTTAGGGCGCATGCGGATTTGTTGCGGGGAGCGAGTTTTGCAGTTGTAAACGGCAAGAAGGTTGACATTCTTAAGCTTGACTTGCCGGTTGAAACGAAGATTTTCATGATTAGCGCGCAGTACAACGGGGGTCCGAATAAGTTTGCCGTGCCTGAAGGTCAGGGTGTTGGGCCGGAGCAGGTGAAGCTGTTAAGGAAGCCTCATTTGCGTTCTGTTTTTGTTAAGTATATGACCAAGGTTTTGGCTAATTTTTATTCTTATGAACGGGCGGCCGGAAAATAGTTTTTTTTTTATTTTGCGTCCATTTCGAGTGTGATGTTGCCTGTTCCGCAGGGTATTGTTTGTCCGATTATGATGTTTTCGGCGATTCCTGAGAGTTTGTCTTCTTCTCCGTGAAGGCATGCGTTGATTAAGTGTTTGGCTGTTTCTTCGAATGCCGCGCGTGCCAGGACTGAGGCTTTTTGTCCTGCAAGGCCGTGGCGGCCTATGCTTTTTAGCGTGCCTTTGTTTGTCATTGCGTCTGCAATTAGCATTATGTGTCGTGCGTCTACTCTAAGGTCTTGTGCTTCGAGTACTTTGAGTACTTCGTTTACTATTGCGTTTCGGGCGGCTTCGATTCCGAGGACTTCTGCGATTTCCATTATGTCGTTTGTGCTTGTGCGTGTGGCGTCGACTTGGGTTTGTTTGAGGACTTCTTTGAGGCTTGTTCCTTCGGTTGCAAGGGTGTACTCTGTTTTGCCTTTGGCGTCTTTTTTTGGTATGATGATGGCGCGGTTTATTCCGGGTATGCCTTTTATTGAAATGGCTTTGATTTTGTTTGTGAGTTTGCGGATGTTTCTAAGGGTGTCGCTTTTGGGTTTGACGACGTATTTGTTGTGTTCTTTGTGGAATGGTGCTACGGCTTTGATTTTTTTGAGTGCGTCGTCTGTTTTTACGTTGAGTTCTTTCATTGATTGTTCGTTGAATATTACTGATACTGCTTTTCTTTCGAAGTCTTCGCGTACTTCGGCGATTTTTTCAAGTGTTATGTCTTCTATTCCTGCTGCTATGTTTTTTACTTTTTTTTCGTCGTAGGCGTATTCGGGTTTGAGGTATACTTCCATTACCGGGCTTTTCGGCGTTTTGCGAGCGTCGACTATTTCCACAAGTCGTGTGAATCCAAGTTGTGCCAGGGATGCTACTCCTGCGTAGTGGAATGTTCGCAGTGTCATTTGTGTTCCGGGTTCTCCTATTGATTGGGCTGCCAGTACTCCTACTGGTTCTCCGTATGCTATTGGTTGTTCTGTTGTGTCCAGTGCGTCGTCTCCGTATTTGTATTGGATTATTTTTCCTTCTGCGTCGCGAACGCTGCTGTCTGGTTGTACTATGATGTCTTGAAGCGCGTTGATTAGTCTTCTTTGCATGTATCCTGTTTTGGCGGGGTTGACTCCTTTGTCTACTACTGAGTCTCGTCCTCCTGCTGCGTGGAAGAAGTAATGCAAAGGTGATAGTCCTTCGCGGTAGGGGCGGTTTACGAATCCTTTTGCTTCGTCTCCCATGTCTCCTCTGCGGAAGTGTGGTAGGATGCGTCCTTTGTATCCCGAGGTCATTCTTTTTCCTCGGATGGCTTGTTGTCCTACCATGCCTGCCATTTGTACGACGTTGATTGCTTTTCCGCGGCTTCCTGCTGTTGCAAGCATGAGGGGGCTGTTGATGTAGAAGTTTTTTTCGTTTATGTTGGATGGGTTTTTTCTTATGTGTTTGTGGATGATTTTCCATGTTTGGTGGCGGACGTTTTCAAGGATGTTCATTACTAGTTCTTCGAGTGTTTCTTTGCGTGTTTTTCCGGGTTTTCTTTGAAGTTTTCCTTCTTTGTATTTAGTTACTAGGTTTTTGACTTCTTTTCTTCCTTCTTTGTATAAGTCGCGGATTTCTTCGCGTGCCTGCTTGTTTAAGTAGTAGTCGTCCAGGCTTATTGAAAGCCCGTAGTTTGTTATTACTTGCACGGAGAGTTTTGTGGCTGCGTCGATGAATTTGCGCGTTTGTTCGCTTCCGTTTTCTTTGAATATTTTTTTTATTATTTGATCGATTATTTTCGAGTCTATGTGCCCGGTTTCATGTTTGCCGTCTTTTATGTATACGAACGCGTCGTTTTTGCATTTAGTTCTTGTGCACGGTTCGTTTACCACGCAGCTTCTGTTTTTGCCCTCGAAGTTGAATTTTTTGGGCAGGAGTGTTGAAAGTATTTGTCGACCGGTTATGTTTTTTGTTTTGAATTTTTCGCTTATGCTTGCCGAGTTCAAAAGGGCGTAGGCTTCTTCTCGTGTGAATTCCACGCCTTTTAGTGTGAGCACGTAAAGCCCGCTTATTTGGTCCATTGCAGGGCCGATTATCGGGTTTCCGTTGCGTGGGGAGAGTATTTGGTCTTCCACTTTCATGAGTGTTTCAGCTTCGCTTTGAGCTTCTTCGTTTTGTGGGACGTGGATGTTCATTTCGTCTCCGTCGAAGTCTGCGTTGTAGGGCTTTGTCACTGCGTCGTTGAATCGGAAGGTTTTTCCCGGCAGTACTTTGATGTGGTGGCACATCATGCTTATCCTGTGCAATGAGGGTTGCCGGTTGAATATTACGACGTCGCCGTCCAACAGCTTGCGTTCAATTAAGTATCCGGGGGTTATTTCCTGTATTACTTCTTCAAGGTTTATAGTTGTAATTTTTTTTCTTTTTCCGTCGGGTTTTATTACGTAGTTGACGCTTTCGGGGTTTTGTTGGATTGCTTTTTTGATTTCATTTTCGTTCCATTGGGTTATTCTCACTGGAACTGTAAGTTCCTTTGCAATGTTTTCCGGTACTCCCAGTTCGTTGATTCCTAAAGTTGGGTCTGGGGATACTACTGTGCGAGCGCTGAAGTTGACGCGTTTTCCGCTTAGATTGTATCTAAATCGTCCTTCTTTTCCTTTGAGTCTTTGGAAGAGTGTTTTAAGTTGTCTTCCGGAGCGGTGTCGTGCGGGGGGAATGCCTGCTGTTTCGTTGTCAAAGTAGGTGGAAACGTGGTATTGCAACAGTTCCCACAAGTCTTCTATTATTAGTTGTGGCGCGCCGGCGTCAATGTTTTCTCCAAGTCGTTGGTTGATTCGTAAAATGTCAACTAGTTTGTGTGTCAGGTCGTCTTCGCTTCTTTCCCCTGTTTCAAGTGTTATTGAGGGTCGTACTGTGACCGGCGGGACTATGAGTGTTGTGAGGATCATCCACTCGGGTCTTATGGCGACGTTTAGTTGTTTTAAGTCTTCTTCGTGAATTCTCTCCAGCCTTTCGCGTATTTCATTGGGTAAAATTTTTCGGTCGTCTTCGTAGAACGAAGATGGTTTGACGAATTTAACGGTTTTTTGTTTTTCCTTGCAGTGGGGGCAAGCGCTTGTTTTTTTGGCTTTGTCAACTGTGGTGGTTTCGTTTAGTACTCTTCCGCATTTCCTGCAGGAAGATTTTAAAAGCGCGTAAACTGCTTTTCCGAATCCCACGTGCACAACGGGCCGCACCAGTTCAACGTTTCCGAAGTGTCCGCCGCAGGATTTTACCCGTCCGCCGCAGGTTTTGCATTTCAATCCGGGGTCGATTACTCCCATGTGTTGATCTGCAAGTCCTCCTGAAATTGGGTACCCGTCTTCGTCGTATGTGTCGGGCACCGTGACTTTGACGCAGCTCATGGTCCTTATTTGCTCGGGTGAGAACAAGGAGAATTCAATGCTTTTTATTACGCGCATCATTTTTGTTGTTTTAACCTCTTTCTGCAAGCTTCATTTTTGGAAATACTCCTATGCTTTTCATTTCGTCAAGCAAGAGTTTGAACGCGTAGCTCATTTCCACTTCGTGGACTTTGGAGCTTTCGCACAACGGGCAGAACTTGCGGTTTTTTATTTTGTCGTATACTGCAAGGGAACCGCAGTTTGCGCAAACCAATTCAGTTGTTTTGTCGGAAGAGTCAATCATTCTTTCTTTCAAAAGCGAGGCGGCGCCGAATCCGATGAAACAGTCGCGTTCCATTTCTCCCAACCGCAAGCCTCCTTCGCGTGCACGTCCTTCTGTTGGCTGGTGCGTTAGCATTTGTACGGGTCCGCGGCTTCTTGCGTGCATTTTCAACGACACTAGGTGGTGAAGCCTTTGATAGTAAATTACGCCGACGAATATTTTGGCGCTCATCATTTTTCCGCTTTCCCCTTCGTAAAGCGTTTCTTGCCCGGTTTTTTTGAGTCCGCGGTCGGACAGCACTTTTTCAAAATCGTCTTCGCTTTCTCCTGTGAAAGCCGAACCGTCCTTGATTTTTCCGTCCATGCAAGCGGCTTTGCCTGCAAGCATTTCAAGCAAGTGGCCTGCGGTCATACGGCCGGGAATGGCGTGCGGGTTGATGACTAGGTCGGGAATTATTCCTTCTTTTGTAAACGGCATGTCTTCGGGGGAGGCTAAAAGGGAAATTACTCCTTTTTGCCCGAATCGGGAGGCGAATTTGTCTCCGATTTCCGGAATGTTTGTTTTTCTTACGCGCACTTTGAAAAACCTGTTTCCGGAGGTGGTCTGGCTTAAAATGACGGAGTCAACGATTCCGGACTCGTTTCCCCGCACTCTCACAGAGCTTTCCCGTCGCTTTTCGCTTTCAACGTCCAACGCGCTTACTTCTTTCAAGAATCTTGGCGGTGATGTTTTTCCAACCAAAACGTCTTCGCCTTTAACGTTTGTTTCAGGGGCAATCAAACCCGTTTCATCAAGTTGGGTGTACGCGTCGGGGCCCAGGTAGCCTTGCACGTATTCTTCTGGAATCTCGAATTTATCGCGTTGTCCTCCTGGATAGCGCTGTTCCTGGGTGGAATAACTTCTGAAAAACGCCGATCGTCCTATGGCGCGTTCAACTGCCGCCTTGTTCATGACTACGGCGTCGTCCATGTTGAATCCTTTGTAGCTTAAGACGGCTACAACGAAGTTTTGACCGCTGGACCTTTTGAAGTTTTCAAGTTCGGCGTAAATGCGCGTTTGAACAATCGGTTTTTGAGGGTAGAACAACAAGTACCCGCGGGTGTCGGTGCGCATGTTGAAGTTTGACGTGTAAAGTCCCAAGGCTTGTTTTGTGTGTTGGGCGGCCATCAAAACACGCGGGGCCATGTTGTATTCGGGGAAAGGTATTTGCGCGCTTGCAAAACCTAAAATCGCGCTTGGGTCGAATTCAACGTGGGTGTACTTCTTTGCCCTGCCCTTGTCTTCTTTTTTCTTCAAAAGTTCTTCGTTTAAGGCAACAAACGCGTTGTCTTCCTCTTCGGCGTCCAAGTACTCGACAAGGCCTTCTTTTATTAAATCCATCCAAGAAAGTTCCCCGCTTTGAAGTTTTTGCACGTGCTCGTCCTTCAAAAGCGGTTTGCTGTTTTTAACTACTACCAAAGGTCTTCGCGCGCGTCCCTCGTCAGTGTTAATGAACACTTCGTTGGTCTTGGGGTAAAACGAAACGTTCATTTCACTGTCAAGTTCGTCGTTTCTTCGCTTTTCACGCAAAGTTTTTGTAAGCAAGTCGCCGTTTTCGTGAAACCCGACAAAGCGGCCGTTTAAAAAAACACTGCACTTGGTAGTCATAAAAAGTCAACTTTTTTTTTCAGGCAGTCATGCTTACTCCTAGTTTTTTAAGCGAGCTTTCAACGCCGCTTTCCCCGGATCCGGTTGTGACCTCGCAAAAAACAGTCAGGTTCTTGACCAAACCACAGTTAGGGCCCTCCGGCGTTTCGTTGGGGTCAAGCCGGCCGAAGTGAGTGCCGTTCAAGTCGCGCGCCTTGTGGTGAGGGTGCTTTTTTGCCAAAGGGCTTGTAACGCGTTTCATGAACGAAACGGCTGAAATGAAGTTGTACCTGTCAAGTGGTTGTGAAACGCCCGTGTGGCCTCCGATCCAGTTGCCTGTTGCCATGGAATACTTGATTCTTTCAGTCAAGGCATCAGGCCTTACAACTGCAAACATGCTCATTTTTCTTCCGCGGACGTTTGCACGCTCCATTTGATAGGCAACGTCTTTTACAAAGAACTGGAAGGCGTACCTGAACAACTCGTGCATGAGGCTGCCTGCAATTTTCAAACGCTTGTTGGCATAATGGTCTTTGTCTTCAACCGCCCGTTTTTTGTGAAAAACCATTATTGTTCGCTCGGTCATCCGAGCCAAAAAATAAGCTTTTGCAAGCCTTGCCGAAGGCTCAACGCCAATGTGAGGAAGCAAGTAACGGTCAATGAGAAGTTCAGCACGCTTAACTTGGTAGTCAACAGGCTGTCCTGGAGCCGCGCGTTTTCCGATTATTTCCAAGGCGTCTTGTTGTTTCTTCGAGTTTTCAAGCTCCAAGTTCAACAACAAGTCATTGGTTATCTCCCTGTCCTCGGAAAAAGCCGCCATCAACCTGTCCCTGCGCTCCAAACCCAGCGCGTGAAGCAGAAGAATCAATTCCAACGACTTGTTGTAAGACGGCAATGTAACTGTAAGCTTTCCTTCCCTTGAACGGTCAACGGTAATCCTCCCTCGAAAGCCAAGCTTAGTGGAAAACACTTTGGCCTGCACGCTGTCT
>JBHHTN010000054.1:0-7650 GCA_046753405.1 Candidatus Micrarchaeia archaeon
CGGTTGCGCACTCTGACAATACGCACGAAACCCTCTTTCTCCATTTTTCTCAAAAGCTTTGAAACAGCGCTCCTGGAAAGCCCTGTTCTTTTGCAAATCAAACCTATAAACAACGGCTTTTTCAAGCAGTCGAGGATTTTCTCAAAATTAGCCAAAACGTCTTTAGGATGCGGAAGCTTTGCGGTGACAATAATATCCCGCAGTTCTTCAACAGGAGCAGCTGCAAGAGAATGCATGATACTAAATTCCAAAGTAGTTTTTTCGTTCAAAGCAGGAAACTTTTTTGGAACAATCAAAAACGAGCCTTTCTTAACCTCAAGACCCTTTACAGGCGCAACGCAACCTTTGTCATTCAACGTGAAAAGGCTGTGATCTTTTGTTACTACAACAGACCTACCAGACTTCAACTGTATTTTGAAAACATTACCAGAACACTTGTGCCTTATTACCGCTTGCACGGGCTTGAATTGAATTCTGTTTCCAATAAAGCAAGCAGCCTTCCATCCTTTTTTGAACCCCACTTCTGACTTTTCCACCAAACGAAAACTTGCCGCGGAATCTACAAATTCACCTATAGGCACTATGCGCAGCATGTTAGATGGATCCAAAAGAATTACCGGCTCGCCAGGTCCAACGGAATTCGCCAAAACCTTCAAACTCCACTGCCTTGCATCAAGAATTCTATAGTCCTCGCTTTTTGAATCGAATTTTTTCATTTCCTTCTTCGCAATGTTGCGCGCATCCAAAATTTTTTCCAAAGCATGAGGAATCAAGCCCTTGCGCTTTGAACAAAAACGTTGGCCCAACGGGGACTCAAAACCAGTTTTGCAGCACTCGCAGTCAAGAGTTGACGGGTCAATGTTGTAGGAGACGATTATGCTCGGATACAAACTTTTAAAGTCCATCACCGCAATGTTCTCGTAAATTCCAGGCTCTGGCATTTTCACAAACGCGCCTTTAATTGGATTGGCCGTACGAGCGGACACTTTCGCGTACTGGGGCTTTGGGGGAACCAACTGGTTTGAATCAAAGCTTTCACGCATCAGCAAAAACTCCACAAGCTGTCCTGTGCTTGCGTGCGAAGAGTCAAAAACAGGCATTCCTGAAACGCGAGACATTTCAATTGCATTGGGAAGGGCGTACTTTGCAAGGTCGAAGCACGCTTGCGCGTCAACCTTGGAGTACTGCGCAAGCTCCTCCAAGTTTTTGCCGCTCTCCCAAGCCCTCCAAACGTCCTCGTGAGAAAAATCCAGTTTTTTCCCGCCCAAAATCTCGGCGTAAACGCTTTTCAAAGTAAGACGCTGCAATTTAACAGAGCCTACAATGTTAAGGAAGGAAACAGCACGGTAAACGTCGAAGTGCACACGGCCGCCCACCTTGCTCTTGGACATTGCGCCGAACTTTTTAACTGAAACCTGTGACTTGTCTCGACCAAGACGAAAAACAGCACGCGTTTTCTTAGCGCGAGTTTTCAAGTACGGCAAGTCAAAAGCGTCCCCGTTGTAGGAACACAAAAAATCCGCGCGGTTTTCACGCACAAAATCGCAGAAAGCGTCAATCATCTCGCCCTCGCCTTTTCTCACGTCCACAAACTTCAAAGGAATTTTCTTGGAATACGTAAACACCCTGCATTCCTTCGGCGAACACGCGCTAATCATAATGCAAGGGTCTTTTTCAGGATGCATGGCTGCACCCGAGTTGAACGTTTCAATGTCAAAGGCAACAACACGGTAAGCCGGACGCTTATCGGAATCAACGGCCTTGACGCTTTTTACCTGCGCACTTTTCAAAGAGCCTTCATACTCCAATTCCACAAGGGAATTTGGAACAATCTTTTTGTCAATCACATAACGAAAATGAAACGCAATGGCGTACTCAAAGGTTTGGCCGAACTGCTTCAAACGCTCGCGAACATGAGGCACGACAAAAGGATGACTGCAAACAACCTTCAAAACCTCGATTTTTTCAGCGTTCAGAAAACGCTCAACGCCTTCGACCTTCAAAACTCTTGCAAGGTGTTTGTTAAACTCAAAAGAAGAAGCAGTAACCGAGTCGACAAACTGTTCCCTCTTCTTGGAACCTTTTTCTCCAACTGTTTTTTCGTCAGGCAACAGGTAAAAGTAGGGCTTGAAGTCGTAATCGTAAGCCGCAAACGCCTTGCCGTCTTTTTCACGCTTCAAAAAAAGCCTTAACGCGGTTTTGCCCTTGCGGGAAACCACGTCAACATCCACTAAAAAAACGCGTTCTTTTGGCATAAATAAGTTTTTGCAAAGCAGCGCATAAAAAACACTTGGAAAACCCCCCCAAGCCACCACTTAAAAAACAAGACACTGCTTAATAACAAACAAGGGAGATTTTTAAAAAAATGGTAGAAAAAGTTTCAGCGCAGACAGTTGAAGAAATAAGAATGCAGCTTCACACAGTTGACTCCAAGATAAACCTGATCGCGCAAAAAATCAAGACAATTGAAAAAAACCAGGAAGTCATCGGCCGAACAATCGTCATGCACAACGACAAAATCAAGAAAATCGACGAAGGCGGAACACATGCAGGAAAAAAAACAGCGCCAATTTCAATTGCAACGCCGCCAAGTGAAGACCTGCAAAAAGTTTCAGAAAAAGTAGAAGACCTCCAAAACCAAATAAAAGAACTCAAATACGTGCTTGACACAATCAACCCGCTTGAATACGCGACAATAGACCAAGTCAAAGAACTGTTAAACGAAAAGCTTGGAAAAAAAGATTAGGACTGCTTGTTTTTAACCGCGTAAGAATAAAACTTTGCAACCCGTTTGGGATAACCCACGCCCAAGCCCGACCCCGTGCAACACTGCGTTTTCCCAAAGCCGCCGCAGCCGCCGTAAGACCCCTTGTCATAATAATAGTAACAAGCCTGCTTCATTGCCTCCTTCAAATCCATTCCGCCTAAGTACAAGCTCACCGCCTTTGCCTGCGTTCCCTTGCCACGGTTGTACGAAAAAGTAATCAACGTGGGAATCGCGCCACCGCCTGTAATGCCCTTTGACTTCAAAGCGTCAAAGTCCCCTGCCAAATGCTTGGTGCCCAAATCAATGTTTTCCTCCAAAGAACAGCCTCCCTTGTTTCCACAGGCAACAACCTGCATTATGCCCTGCTTGTTTCCGGTATTATGGTTGCAACTGCTTTCAGTAGCCATGATGGCCAAAACCAGTTCCTTGTCAAAACCCTTGTCGTACAAGCCGTTGCTTTTCATGTACGAGTCAAGCAACGCGTTCATTGCAGAATCATAACAAGCAGAAGGCAACGGCTTGTCCTGCCCTTCAATTTCACTTTTCCAGTACTCCAAAAACTCCGCTCCAAGCTCGCCGCCGTCTGCACACTCTTTTTCAATGTCCGAAACAATCTTCGTTTTCTGTGCAGCCTCGTCAACAACGCTTGCGTTAACGGATTCCTCTGCGTCTTCATCGCCAGTTGCATTCGAATCACAATTCAAGACTCGAACTGCGGTTGCAAACCTTCCGCCTCCCTTGCCACGGCACACCCTGCTTGCAGGCACGATTTTAACAGGGTCTCCTGAATGAATCGCCATGCCGTCCCCAAGGTACAAAGCAGCGTGCGTTACGTGGTTTTTGCAGTTCGGACAGCAATAACTCGCGCAATAAGTGTTGAAGCAAAACATCAAGTCTGCAGGCTGCAATTCTTCAAAAGACACTTCCTTGCCAACCTTCTTTGCCATGTTCAAAAGCCCTTTTGCCAAAAGCGTTTTTGGAAAAGAGTACGCGCCGGAAGTCTTGTAGGAATACCACACAAACGCCGCGCAGCTAAACGTCTTGGGCATGTTGGGAACCGTTTTGTACGGGGTTCCAACGTGCTTTTTGGCCTCGTTGATTACTTTGGCCGCGTCTTCGCACGAGGAACCTCCCGCAAATACACTTCCCACATCGTTGTGAACAACGCGCACAATTATCACCGTGTTGAACAATTCAGGCAAAAACGCGGCAAAGGAATAATTCAGAACCCCTCGCACTTGGTCAAAAGGAATTTTTCCGCACATTCTGCGAACGTCCGAGAAGTCAAGTGAAAGGTTCAACAATGTTTCGTTGTAAACAAAGTCAAATTGTGCAACGTCGCGAAGGTCCCCCTCCAATTTGAATAAAGGCTCACCGTAACGCCTTTCATTCAGCGGAATTGAAAACCATCGTTTAGTGTCGGACTCGGAAATCGTGAGGGTTATTTCCGTTAAATTCGAGTAGTTAAGCTCGGGCCCAAGTGCCTTGCTAATTTTGTGGTTGATTAAAAGGGTTTCCGCGTAGTCCTCCAAATCGGCTTGAATTGCTTCCTCGTCGTCGTCGGCCTCAAAAGAGCCAGCGCTAAGCCTTTCTGAAACAAAACTTGCAAAAACCCCTTGCAATTCAACAGGCAATTCTTCAACTTGTTCAAAGCCCAAGTCCAAGTACGCGTAAACGCCTTCTGCCTCGCCGTTTTCAGAGCCTGTTCCGGACAAAAACAAATTGAGAACCGCGTTAGTAGTGTTTCCAACTGGCAACCTGTTTGGGCCGTGAATCGTGTTTTCGCCTTCTCCCAAGTTGTACGCTGTTCTTGCAGAGTTTTCATCCAGCTCTTCAAAAGGCTTGGCAAAATTTGCGTCGCGAACCGTTATTGCAAAAGAGCCGGGAATTACGTCGATTACGTCGAAGTCAACGCTTGCCCCTCCAACGTTTGAAATATCCAAGGTCTCACGATAAGCGTTTTCAGTTACAAACAAGTTTTTGAAAACGCGCAAAACAGTTTCCCCGACTTTGTAATCCGTTGGACCCAAAGTCAGGTTTATCAAAAAACGCGCGCTTTGTTCAGACGGCGTGACAGTCGGAACTGAAACAGTCGCACTCGCAGTAGCAGTCGGAAAAACAGTGTTTGACAAAGAAGGAGAAACACCGTCAGGAAAAGAAGGCGAGGGTGTTGAAGAAACATCACCCAAAGGAAGCGGGGTTTTTTGAGGGTTTCCCAAAAAGTCTTGCAAGGGACTCCCGCGCAAAAGCATTAAAAAAAGAATTGCCAGGACAAGCAAAAGAAAAAAATTAAGCGCGTTTGTCTTACTGTCCCCTTTTCCTTGCACCGCGTGCTTTTTGCGCGGGTAGTAACCGCGATCGCCCAAATCCCGACTGACCATTTCCAAACCGCCTTTACTTGTACTCGCTGCAGTGGGAGTAAGCCGGGCGCAGAACGAAGCGTTTTTGTTTTTCTCCTCTTTCGGAGGAAACGGCTTCTTCGCCTACAAGCTCTATTTTCAAAGCAGCGTCGATTTTAACGTCGTCTTCGCTTGAAGTCTGCAAGGCAAAGCCGAAGCCTGAAGTGGAAAGCTTGTGCAAAGTGTCCAAAACGTCTCGCGGAAGGCCGGCAGCGTCGGTTTCAAAAACAAGAAACAAGCTCAACTGCGGAGTTTTAGACACTGTCAAAGGTTGCAAGAGGGATTGGATTATCAGGTGTTGAATGTGCTGAGGCTGGTTGTACATGTTTACGTAAATGGTTTTGCCCACGTTGCTTTGAAACGGCATAGTCAAGTCCGTGCTCAAGTTTTTTGCGAACAAAGACGGGTAAGATTTTTGAATTACCTCCACAACGCGAACCGCTTTGTTGATTTGGTATCGGGAAAAGTTTTTGTCCTCGCGCATGTCGTTTATTTCAATAACCAAGTCCCCAAGGGAAGTCATTTTATCCTTTGTTTCATCGTACGCTTTTTTAATCAACGACGCAATCTCGCTTTGGTCAAGGGAAAAAGTTTGCAAAAACAAGTCGGAGGAAATAAGAGAAATGTCAACGAACAAACCTTTGTCCAACTCGTAGGCTTTAAACGGAAAGCCCAAGGGAATTGCCGCCATTTTGAACATTTCAAACTTGGACGCGTCCTTGTTCGGCAATGCAAGGCCGGAAAAAGCGCCGCGGGAGTCAAAAATCATGCAGGGAACGTTGTTCAACAAAGCGTTTTCAGCCAAAACATGCAGAACGTGCAGTCTTTTTTGAACCGTCTCCCCCACTACAAGCGCGGACCCCATAGATTCAAGCCGGGAGTCAACGGACTGCTTGAGACGGTCTATTCCAAGCTGCACTTTTCTAGCACGCGAAGAGGCTGAAGGAATGCCTCGTTTGTCCGTTCCCTGGGCAACCGAGCCAAAAGACAACAAAGTGAACGGGTCTCCAAGCAACAATTGAGCTTCCTCTTCGGACGCGTCCTTTAAATCCCGAGCTTTCACGTCGTAAGAAGACACCACTTCCTTTGCAATACGCGTCAAAGCATCCAATTCCTTGAATTGCACGCGAACCGCGCGCACAAGAGAGTCCTGCGAGTAGTTGATATACGCAGGCGACGAGCCTACAAGCAAAAAACGCGAAACGAAGTCTTTGGAAAACTTTTCCACCAAAGTCATTTCACGCTTCTGAGAAACGATGAATTTAGACAAATCGCCTTCTACCACAAGGGCTCGCCTCATCATCACCATCAAACCCTTTACTTCATCGCCTTGCTTTTCAAACAATACAAGCAAAAGCACTTTGTCGGGATTACGGTAAATAGTCAAAGGAAACTTGTCCCACTGCCCGCTGACGTACTTCGACCAAGGCCCAAAAGGCAAGTCAAGGTTCATATTCAAAAAACGTTACGCATAACCGCTTTAAAAAAACCAACTTTTTTTCAAAAGACAAAACTCTTTAAATAAACGACAAAGTAAAACTTGATACTAAAAATGAACCCCGAAGACATAATAAAACAAATGCTCGACGCGGACATGAGCGAAGAGGAAATACTTGCAAACCTGCAAGAACTAGGCATTGAAAACGCCGAAGAACTCATTGAAAAAGCGAAAAAAGAAGGCGTAATAAAAAAACAAGCAAGCCCAAGCCAAGAAGAATCAAAAGAACTCTTCGACCAGCAAGAAGCAGGCGCCCCCCCGCTTAAAATAACAGAAGTTTCAACAAAAGGAGAAGAAAAAACCGTTGACTTGGAAACAATGCTTAAAGGGCAAGCCCCGTCAAAACAAACTTCGCCCTCGCTTAAAAAAATCGAGCAAAAACTCGACGAGTTAACAGCCCTGACAAAAGCCCTTCAAGACATAAACAAAAAAGTTTTGGAAACAAACCGAAAAATACTCCTAAAAGACTGAAATTCAAGCACAGTACTCGTCAGCACGCTTCAAAATTGGAAGCGGGTTCTTCGCAACGCCTCCAACCCTGATTTCAAAGTGGTCATGCGGAGGAGTAGAACGCGCGTTACCCGTTTTACCAACCGTTCCAAGCTTCTGGCACTTTGAAACCCTCTGGCCAGCCCGCACGTCAACCGAGTTCATGTGACAGTTGAGGATGAACTGGCCGCTGTCAAGGCGAATGTGCGCGCGCAAACCGCACAAGCCAACGTCCCGCGTAACAGCCTTGGCAATCACGCCGTTTGCCGGTGCAAAAACAGGCGTTCCAGACGGGTGACCGATGTCCAAACCCTTATGAGTCCTGCCGCCACTGCGCGGAACCCCAAAAGGACTGTACCAGCTCGCACAACAAGGAGTAGGCCAAGCAAGGTTGGAACTTGAAGCAACCGCACTATTGACCGAACCTGAAGAACCCGAACCACAGCTTCCTCCGGGTACTTTTAGCACTTGGCCTATTTTTATTGAACTTGACGGTC
>JBHHTN010000055.1:0-7551 GCA_046753405.1 Candidatus Micrarchaeia archaeon
TATTCATTTAATAAAAAACTAAAAAAACGACAAGGCCCGTTACCGCGCCGGCAACAACTTGGACGGACGTGTGCACTCCAAAAAAGTAACGCGAAAAAGCAATTGCAAGTGCAAGCGGAAAAAAGAAGTAAAACGAAAAACTTCCCATTGACGCAACAGCCAAAACAAACATTGCCGCAGAGTGCCCCGAGGGAAAACCAGAGTCCGGCGGACAAAAGTCAAAACCGTTGCACGGCCTTGGCTCGTTGAAAAAGCCTTTAAGCGACGTCACAAGCAAGAAAGTCAAAACAATTGCAAAAACAAGCGGAAGCTTGTTTTCACGCTTGATAAAAAGCAAGGCAATAATGGCAAGCCCGGCAACAAGGAAAACAAACCCTTCTTCAAAAACTGACGACGCGGCGTAACCAAAAAAAACGATGTTTGAAAAAGCCATAAAAAAACAACCCGCAAAACCAATCAAGTAACTTACGGGCTTGTTTTTATTAATTTCACGATACAAACAAAGTAATCAAAAGCGCCGAGGTAGCTCAGTTGGTTAGAGCGCTAGAAGGAAAAAAAATTCCTAAGCGACACTCATAAGCAAAAACAACCCTTTTTTTGGGTGGTTTTCACATTGCTCTGAGCCATCTAGAGGTCGGGGGTTCAAGCCCCCCCCTCGGCATCTTTCTTGTTTCAGGTTTTTTGTCATGATAAAAACGTTAAAATAAATCGCGCTTTAGAGTAAATCTACCCATGGCAAAAGGGTTAGGTTCCTTGCTAAAACGCCGGCCTCAAAAAAAGAGTTCCTTGCCGGTTCTTAAAGGAAATTTAAAAGAATCTTTTGAATTTTTAGCGAAGGCTGCAAAAATTTCTAATAAGGCTAAAGCTAAATGGAGAAAAAAACAAGGATTTTATGACCAGGGATTGGATTACCCTGCAAGCTCAACCCTCAGCGTCTCCAACAGAGGCAAGTTTGAAAACGTTACTAATTACGCCGACTCTACGGCTTATCTTGTTGGAACAATTAACAATTTTGTTGAAAAGCAAGTTGAAAAAGGACGCATAATGACGGACTGGATGGAAAACCACAGGATGACTGAAGAAGAGGCAACAAGAAAGGGTTGGCTTGTTCCGTCAGCTGTAAACTCTAATTTTTGCTATTGTAACCAAAATGCATGGAAAGCGAACTGTAGGGCGGCAAATGACCTTTGAAGAAAAGGAAGCCGCCGTTAAAGAACACCTTAACTCGGATTTTTTTCACTTAGGACACGCCCTGGAAACAAAAAGAAACATTGGAACCGCGCTTAGCACAGACGACGAAAACATGCTTAAACGGCTTAAAACAAGCAGAAAAGAATTTGAAAAACATTTTCTTAAAATCAGCAAGACTTTCACAGCAAACCGTGAGGAAATGTTGAAACACTTGCATCAAAAAATCATGCAAGAAATTTACAGCAGAAAAAAAACGACGCCGTCCTTGTCGGAAACACCTGGAAAACAGCGGTTCCGACGAAGAGTGTCTCAATCTTACAAGTAAACGTCTCTTTTTCCCCTTTCTACTTCTTTCAGTTTTTTTTCAACAACCAACTTTAAGTCTTTTGGAACGTCTTTGAGTTGTTTTGAAATGACTTTGTCGAAAAGCTTTTTGTCTTGTTCTTTCGCGTAGTCCAACGCGTACTCCTTGAAAGTTAAAATGGAGTTGGGAAGGCAAAACCTTTGAATTTCCCCGGGCTTGGCCAAATCCATGAAATCCTTGCCCGTGCGGCTTTTTCGGTAGCACGCGGTGCAAAAACTGGGGTAAAATCCTTTTTTTGAAATATCGCGAATTATTTCCGGCGCAGAGCGAGTGTCGCAAACTGAAAACTGTTCGGTCAAGCTGTCGCCTTTGGCGGAGTACTCCCCAATGCCTGTTTTGGAACCCGCGCTTATTTGCGAAATTCCAAGGTTGAACACTTCGTCTCTAAACGGAGGTTTTTCGCGCGTGGACAAAATCATTCCCGTGTACGGAACACTAAGGCGCAAAATTGCAACCATTTTTTTGAAGTTCTCGTCACTTACAGCAAAAGGCGGATTCCCTGCAACAGGCGCGTTCAGCGCCGGCTCGATTCTGGGAACTGAAATCGTGTGCGGTCCCACGTTGAATTCTTGCTCCAAGTGCTCGCAGTGCTGCAGCAAGGCAAGCAATTCAAACTGCCAGTTGTACAAGCCGAACAACGCTCCGATTCCGACATCGTCAATTCCCGCTTCCTGCGCGCGGTCCATTGCATTAAGGCGGTTTAAGTAATTTGACTTAGGGCCTGTTGAATGCATTTTTTTGAACGTCTTAAAATGATACGTTTCCTGGAACAACTGGTACGTTCCAATTCCTGCTTTTTTCAATCGCTTGAAGTTTTCAACGGACAAGGGAGCAACGTTGACGTTCACTCGTCTTATCTGTCCTTTGTCAAACCTTGTTTGGTAAACCGCGTCGATTGCTTTTTCCAAGTAATCAATGTTTGAGGCAATGGGGCTTTCGCCTGCAACAAGAAGCAGCCTTTTCTGCCCTTGTTTTTCAAGTGCAACTACTTCTTCACGGATTTGCTGCACGGACAAAGTGGAACGCTTTAATTGAGAATTGTCTTTTCTAAACGAGCAGTACAAGCAGTTGTTCACGCACTGGTTGGACAAATACAAAGGCGCGAACAAAACAAGTCTTTTGCCGTAAATTTTTTCCTTGACTGTTTTTGCTGCCTCAAAAAGGTTGCGCAAGACTTTTTCTGAGGAAGAGTTGATTAACACTGATGCTTGTTCCAAAGACAAGCCCTTCAAATTCAAGCTTTCGTCAATGATGCCTAATGCTTCCTGCTTGCTTGCGTTTTGCGATTGCATCAAAACGCGAGTGATTTTTTCCTCGTCAACAAAGCCTGTCATTGAATCACGTTTTTTGCGCTCAAGTCGGTAGGGCTTCGCCCTAAAGACCTAAGTAAGTTTATTGTTTGGCTTATTTCCCTTTGAAGTGGCAAGTCAACGCCCGCTTTGTTTGGGTAAATTGAATACTTTTGCGCTAAATCGCGGGGAGTAACGTTTATCATCAGTGAGTTGGCGCCGGTCAAAAGCCCTTCGCGTTTTGCTTTTTCGTCCAAAGTTTCAAGAGCGGTGGTAACAAGAATCTTAGAATTCAAAAAAGCAAGGCGGGCTATTGCCAGCGTCTTAAACACGAGGTTTTTGTTGACTTTGCTTTCTTTCGCAAAAGGGGTTTGAGGGTGCGGAATCAAAGGGCCGAATGAAACCATTTCGCCAAGGGAGCCTGCCAAAAAAACGTCGTTCACCAAGTCTTGACGGGTTTGCCCCGGCAAGCCAATCAAGCCGCCTGTTGCAACAATGAATCCTAAACTCTCGCAGTGTTTGATTAAGTTCACTCTGTCCTCCAATTTTTTTCCGGGCCTAATTTTTTCGTATAAACTTGGGTTGGAGGTTTCAAACCGCAACAAAACTCCTCGCGCTCCGGACTTGTAAAGCTTTTCGTAACACGCTTTTGAACGCTCGCCAACGCTTACAAACACCAGTACTTTCAAGTTTGAAACAATTCTTTGCACTATTTGCGCCAAGTCCTCGTCGGAATAAGAAAAGTCTTCTCCGCTTTGCAAAACCAGCGCTTTAAAGCCGAGTTTTTTTACTGCAAACTCGGCAGCGGAAAAAACGTCTTGTTCGCTCATCCTGTATCGCTCCAACTGCTTGTTGTCAACACGCAGCCCGCAGTAAGTACAATTGCAAGAACAGTAAGAGGAGAACTCGATTATTCCATGAACGCAACACGAATTTTCAAGTTTTTTTCGACGCAAAGCGTTCGACGCGTTGTACAAGCAGGCAAGGTCGTTTTCGCTTTCAATGCTCATTAATTCAAATGCGTCTTGTTTTGAAAGCGAATTTTTCTGCAGTATTTCAGAGAAGTTGGTATTTTGAATAGAAGCGTTTTCAGCGTAGTTGGTTCCAGCGTCGGTTTGCTCAAGGCCTTGAAAGGCTTTTTGCCATGCGTCCAAAACCGGTTTGGCCTCTTCAAAGGTTATTTTGTCTACTACGAATCCCCCTTGAGCGTAAACAAAGTCTCCTTTGCACACTTCAAAAAAGTGGTTTGCAACAATTCTTTTTTTTCCAAAGTAGTCAACGGCAACCTCTCTTTTGCCAACTGAAACAACTTTTCCGGGAATAGCATAACACATAAATTACCATTAACGAAAAAGAGCGTTATTTACCTTGTGCAAAAGCATTAAGTTTTTCTTTAACCAAAAAAAAATGGAAGTGACACACTCCCACCGCCTAAAGGCGTGGGCTTCTGTGGAGAGAAAAACAAATGAAAAAACATTTAATCGCAACCGCCTTTATGCGCTGTCTTCAAAGGCAGCATGGCTTTGCGGCGTGAAAGTGGGTGAAACTCGCGCTTGTAATTCTTGCGGCATTGGCACTTGCAGGCTGCCTGCAGCAAACAGAAGAAGCAACTTCCATGCTTGCAAGCCTGACAATTACCCCCGCACCCACAACAAGTCCAACTGCCACTCCAACGCCAACAGTGGTTGTTGAGGCAATGCCGTCAATGCCTTACTTGGAAAAATCTCAACCAACTCCTACTCCACGGACAATCCAGCCAAAGCCTGTTCAAGAGGCAAGCGACCTTGACTTGCTTTTGTTTCAAGCAGTGAAAAACGAGGATTTGCCGCAAGTAAAACGCCTTTTGAGAATAGGCGCTAATGCGAATGCAAGCGACGAACACGGACAAAAACCCTTGCACTGGGCGAGTTTGAACGGCCGAAACGACATCATCCTGCTTTTGCTTGAAAAAGGGGCAAGTGCAAAACCCCGAAACTTCGAGGGAATGCAGCCAGTTCACTGGGCTGCTGGAACACGGGTGGGAAACAGTTCCACTTTGAAGCTTCTTGTCAAACGCGGTGCAAGCGTTAATGCCACCGACTTCAACGGTGCAACCCCCCTTCACTTTGCCCCTTTGCGGGGAAAACAAGACGTTGTTCTTTTTTTGATTGAAAAAGGCGCGGACGTGAACGCGCAGGACGTTGCCAACCGCACTCCGCTTCATTCTGCCGCCTTTGGCGGAAGCAAAAAAATAGTGGAAATGCTCTTGGAAAACGGCGCGGATGTGCGCAAAAAAGACGCTGAAGGAAAAAAAGCCTTTGAATACTCTGCAAACGACGACGTGTTGGAAGTATTAATACTGGCAGAGCAAAAAAACGCTTAAAATCCCTCCTAAGAATAGGAGAACAAAACAAAAGGTTTTTATTTAAACTAATTGTTGTTGTTTTCAACCCAGGTTTACAGTTTCGAGGTCCGTTACCCGTCTTGAACGCCTTTACGTTTCAAAAGAAGATTGCACTAGCACTTTTTCTATTAGTATTCTCCTCGTTTTATGCCTCAGCAGTAAACTCTTCAATTAGCTTGTACACGTACCTGCCCAAGACCACGTTTTCCTCAAACGAATCAATTGAACTGGTAGGATACCTTTACAACGTGACGGAAAACAACAGCGTTTACAATTACACGGGCATTTCAAGCGCAAACGTCACAGTAAACGTTTCGTATTCGAACGGAACATTGGAAAAAGAAGTAACCTTTACAACTGACTCCAACGGGTCTTTTTACACGCAAAGCACTTACTTCCCCTCTGCCACGCTTTTGAGCGCGCCCTCCGGCGCGGGAGCGTACAACCTTTCGGCAAAGTACGAGGGAACCTCTTCCAATTACTCTTCAACCCAAACAATAACAGTTAATTCCACCAACCTTTCCGTTGACTGGATCGCCCTGCAACCTTCGAAAGCAGAGTTTTTAGCCTCTGAAACAATCAACGTCACCGCCACGGCGTTTTCAGGGTACGGGTCAAGCAGCGTGGGCGTTGCCAACTACAACATTTCAGCAAGCTTGTACAACTTTTCAAGCGGAGTTATTGAAAGCTCGCAGTGCACAACCGATTCAAACGGCGACTGCAGCCTTTCATTCACCGCGCCGTCCACATCCGGCAGTTACTACATTGCAGCCAACAACTACCTGGGTTACTCGTACCTGCGCGTTGTAGGATTCGAAGTGCAGGCAACCACAAAAGACGAGTCAGGCGTCGCGCTCAAAGACATTTTTTCCGCAGGAGAAAACGCAATAGCAGAACTGCAAATAAGTTACAACGGTTCTACTCCAAGCGGCAACTACACTGCAAGCCTTTCAATTCACTCCTCAACCGGAAGTTCAATGGCCAACCTTTCCGCGCTTTCCTTGAATTCAACCAACTCGTACACGTCAACTGCAAACTTTTCAACCACGGGATACGCCGAAGACTCGTATTACTTGAACTACACTGCAAGCGACGGGACAAACACGCAAAGCGGAAGAAGTTGGTTCCAAGTGCGCACGGCAGTCTTATCGCTTGAAAAAGCCGAAAGCAACTCCGGCTTCCAACGCGCCTACGTCTCGCTTCCCAATTCCACGCTTTCATTCAGCCTGCTTTCAACTTACCGGGCCAACGGAAGCCTGATCACCGGCCTTGGTTCAAACTTTACACTCACACTGCGAACTTCCCTTGGCTACGTCATCAGCACGCTTAACAACGCGTCGTACAACTCCTCGTGCCGTTCAGGCGGGTGCTATGAATTCAACGTCAGCGCGCCTGGAACAACCGGCGAGTACACGCTTGTAGCCGAAGCCGCATTGGGAGGAAACACGACTCTCACAGCCCAAAGAACAATAACCGTTTCGCCCTTGTCCGTAACATCCTACCCCTCTGAAAGCACTGGCTCG
Source organism: Candidatus Micrarchaeia archaeon (assembly GCA_046753405.1). GTDB lineage: Archaea > Micrarchaeota > Micrarchaeia > Norongarragalinales > CAINOH01 > JBHHTN01. The sequence goes on from JBHHTN010000055.1 coordinate 6,751, forward strand.
GCCAAAGCGGCGTTCAGCACAAACGAGTTCGTATACATATTCTTCAACGCTCAAAACACTACCTCCGCGGTAAACTTAAGCCAGGCAGAACTTTCATTCGTTTCCTTTCAAAACGGAACCAGAATCAACTTCACTCAAGGAAATTGGAGCTCGTTAAACGCGTCTTCAACGAATTACACCTGGGCATGGAATTCAACAGTGAGAGCCTTGAAACTCGTGCCGCCAAAACAAGGCGGGTTATACTCCGTAAAGGCATGGGTTGAAAACAAAACCACGTTTGCAAGCACGCAGTTCATGATACGACCGTACGACGTGTGCACGTCAGCCAAGGCAAGCTCGGACACCAACACCAACGACTACTACTGGCAGTTCAGAACCAACGACGTGTTGTACTTGGACATTGCAGTAGTGCAGGCAACAAACCCCGTTGGCACAACAATAAACTCAAGCTTCAACAGCACAAGCGGAGGCGGAATGTACGGATACGGCAGCTGGTACAGTTGCAGCATTGGAAATACCCAACAAGCAGTTGCCAACGCCACAGTCACCATCAACTCAGTGGTAAACACGATGACCGGAGTGGCAGAACCATTAAACACAACAGCGTCCGTCTGCCAAGCGTCAAGCACTGACGGAAAATACTTGTGCACGCTGAAGGCCAACGACTCAGCGTGGGCAAGCGGAAAACACGTGGTAGACTTCACAATAACCGGTACAGACAATCAAACAACAAGCAAGGGAACAGGATTCTTTGAAACCCGCGAGTTCTTCATCTACGGTTACACTTCAAATTGGTTGAAC
>JBHHTN010000056.1:0-7488 GCA_046753405.1 Candidatus Micrarchaeia archaeon
AAAGATTTTTACCTCTTTCCAACGCCTAAAAGTCTTGCAAAGGCAGGATTGAAAGAATTAAAGGCGTGCGGTTTGGGCTACCGTGCAAAATACGTGAAGAGTTTCTCTGAAAAATTTGAGCAAAACAAGAAAGAACTCGAAGGCTTGAAGAAAAAGACTTACGCTGATGCCAAAAAAACCCTCAGGCAACACGACGGAATAGGCGAAAAAGTGGCTGACTGCATCCTGCTTTTCTCTTTAGACAAAACAGAAGCGTTTCCAGTCGACGTTTGGATAAAGCGCGCAATGGCAAACGCGTTCCCGCACTTGAAAAACAAGAGCAATTCGGCCTTGGCCGAATTCGGTCGCAACAGGTGGAGGAAAAACGCAGGGATAGCCCAGGAATACCTGTATTTCTTCGTACGAAGGTCGCAAAAAGAATTGAAGGCAAAACAATTGTACAAAAAATTGTTACAAAAATACGGACCGCAAGGCTGGTGGCCGCTTTCAGGCTTCAGAAACAACCCCACAACCGGTTCAGTAAAGGGTTACCACCCAAGCGACTATTCTTTTCCAAAAACATCAAACCAGCGATTTGAAATTTGCACAGGCGCGATTTTAACGCAAAACACAAGCTGGGTGCAGGCGGAAAAAGCATTGCTGAACCTTAAAAAAATCAAGGCCTTGAACCCGAAGTCCTTGAATAAAACGCCTCTGACAAAAATTACCAGAATGATACGGCCAGCGGGTTACTTCAACCAAAAGGCAAAAAAACTCAAAATTTTCGCAAACTTTTTCTTAAAGCTCAAAGGCAAAACGCCAAGCAGAAAAGAACTGTTAGAAACATGGGGAATCGGGGAAGAAACCGCGGATTCAATGCTATTGTATGCGTTCAAACAACCCCAGTTTGTCGTTGACGCTTACACCAAACGAATTTTGGAAAGAACAAAATCAGTAAAAAAAGGAGCGTCGTACGCGCAGGCAAAACACTTCTTTGAACAACAGTTGAAACCAAACACTCCTCTTTTCCAAGAATTCCACGCGCTTTTAGTGGAACATGCAAAAAAATGCTGCAAGACAAAAAAACCCTTGTGTGAAAAATGCCATTTAAACTGCAACTACCTTGAAACACGAGAGGCAAAATAACCAACAGAGTCCTTGGAAACCGTTAATCCCCCAGTCTTTTGCCGCCGAAGTCCCCCAACATCCTTATTGAGAACAACCCGTTCCTTCAAAGACGCGGGTTTTCGAAAAGCTTTGACAAAAAAGTCGTATTCAAAACCGTATAAAAGCATCAAAACAAAGGCAAGAAGCAAAACGGGAGCTACAAACATCAAGCGAACCGACAACTCGTCTTGAACTGCCAAAGTCAAAACTAGGAAGGAAAGCAAAAGAAAACCCCACAAATGGGGCCTGAGAGAAAAAAAAGAAGACATGTCTTTTTGGTTTGTGCCCTGCAAGCAAGTTATTGTTTGCGCAGTTACAAAAAATGCTTGAAAATACGCGTAATTACACGAAAACACCTGAAAATACAAAACGCTAAATAAGTATTTTGAAAAAATATATATTCAAGTAAATTCAAAGTATTTACACTGATTTTATGGAAAATACTCGAAAAGTCCAGCTTACAGGAACAACGACCCTATCAGTGTCTTTGCCCAAAGAGTGGACCAAGCGCTACGGCGTAAACCGCGGAACCAAACTCGACGTGTTGGAGGCAAACGACGGCAGCCTCATTGTGAGCGCCGTAAAAAGAAAACAAGAGAAAAACCAAGCCGTCTTAACAGTCGAACCTGAAAGCGACACCGACCAAGTTGTAAGAAACTTTCTCGCGCTATACCTTGCAGGCTCTGACAGCATAAAAATTTCAAGCAACCAAAAACTTTCCGCTGAAATAAGACGGGCACTAATCGGAGAAACACGCAGATTAATCGGACTTGAGGCAACAGAAGAAAGCGCCGATGAAATAATTGTCCAAGACTTTTTCTCCCACGAAGGACTGTCGATTTCAAAAACCTTGAACCGAACCCACCTTATAACCTGCAACATTTACGAAGACCTGCTAAAAGCATTGAAAGAAAACGACAAGGCCCTGGCACAAAACACGCTTTCACGCGACGACGAAGTCGACCGCCTGCGCTTTTTGCTCTTGAGACAGTTGAACCTTGCACTAAGCGACGCCTCGCTTTTAAGAAAGCTCGACTTGAACGCTTCGGAGTGCGTCAACTACGCAATCGTTGCACGCGCAATCGAACACATAGCCGACAAGCTTGCAAAAATATCCAAAAACTTTGCAGAAACCCCCCCTGGAAACAAGAGCAAAACCGTCCTCAAAAAAATCGTGCAATTGGCCCAAGACGCGTTTGCAGAATACGAACTGGCATTCAAATCATTTGTAACTGGAAACACCCAAGAGGCAAACAAAGTCATTGAAAACAAAAAAGGATTGCTGGAAAAAAGGTACGCCCTGGAAAAAGAGTTGTTCAAACAATCAAAAGTGCCTTTCCAATACAGCATCATCATCGACACAATTGCCGGAATTGCCGACGACTGCTCTGAAATAGCCGTTACAACCATAAACCAAAGCACTGAAAACAAACGCTAAGGCTACCGGGTTCGTTTAAATGGGTTTACTGCCGTTATCCCTGGAATCTTTTTGAATTCTTTAACATTCTCGGTTAGTATTTCAAAACAGTTGTTTTCAAACATTGTTGCGGCAATAAGCGCATATGCATCTTTTTCCCTTTTTTTGCTCCAATCGGTCAACGCTTCGGAAACCGCTTTCCCCAAACTGCCCTTGTGTTTTCCGAAAACGCGCCATGCAACTTTGCGAAACCTGCTTGCAACCCTGTCATCTACGTTTACGGTTATTGTAACCATTCTCCAACACCGTAAATATTTACAAAAATAAAGCTGTAAATGTTTGCAAAACTAAATGTTTAAACATTTTTTTCCCGTTTTGCCTTTAGCCCTCTTGCTGACGCCTGCAAAAAAAAAGAGTTTTGCCTACCCTAACAATTCGGGGTTTTCCTTGCGGGGAGTTACATAAAGAGTCGACCCGCTTGGAACTTCCTCGTTTAACTTAACGGAAATGTACTTTCCGTACTGACCCGAATTCAACCACGCACTTCCCACGTAGGCCCCGCCGTCTTTCAACTTCACCGACAAATGCGGTTTTTTGGACTCGAATTTCTCGTTCGAATTTTTTTCATCCATTCTTTTAATTCACCTCCGCTTTTTTTTTGAAAAAAAACGTCTTGAGTTTTTTAGTGTTGAAGGCTTGCAAAACCTGGTTTTGCAAGAAGTTTTGGAAACCGCTCCAATTCAACCAAAACCCTTCCACCTACCTTGCTTATTGCAGCATCGTAGGGAACGTGCGACATGAACAATTCTATTTCCTGGTACGAAAAACCTGAAACATCCGCTTTCATCCTTTTTACCACCTGCGTTCTTTTTCGCTTTTGGAAAAAAAAGAAAAAGGAAAACAACGCCTTTGCCTTCCTAAAAAAAGAAGGCAAAAACCCGTTTGTCCTATTTTCCCTTTTTCTCACAGCGAATTTTTTTTTTCAACAAAAAGCTGCGCCATGAAAGCGCTGCTTGAAAAGAAAGTGCTCTTTGAGCGAATATAAACAAGAACAAGCACCTCCTTTCCACTGAAACTAATCCGAAGAAAACATGAGGAAAAAATCAAAGCAGGAACAATCCCCTATTTATTTCCCGCACTCCACACAAGGTTAGCGAGAAAAAAAATGAAAAGCCTCAAAATCTCAATGAGAAAAACAATCCCTCTGACTGCTGAAAAAGCAAGGACGAAGGCAACAAAATGGAAAAGAGAACAACTATACAACAAAGGACTTGCAGAAGAAGAACTTCCCTTCGACCCGGTTGGAACAGAGAACGTTAAAAAAGAAAAAAAAGCCTTCAAAAAAACAAAAAAATACGAGCAAAAGGCAGACTCGCGCGCTACAAACTCAATAAAACGCTCAAACGCCCGCTTGAAACTTTTGAATTGCCCCTGCCCTTGCGGCAACGAAATTACGCCAACAGTAACAGACGAATTAAAGGCAGGCCTGCGAAGCAAGCTGTGGGGAACTGCAGAAAACGCCCAAAGAAAAGCAGTTGAATTCAATAACAAGCAAAAAACGCACCAAAAACAAGCAGACATAATAAAAAGGCTTCTGGAAAAAAAAGAAACACAAGGGCGTGAAGAACTAAAACGCTCTAAAAGACAGCACGAGCAAAAAGCAAAAGAAGCAGGAAAAACGGCGGACAAGTATAACCAGAAACTCATAGAAAAGCGCAGTGCACTTCAAGCCTATCTTGAAGAAAGAAAAAAGTTCTTGAAATACCAGTGCAAAAACTGCGGTTTAACCCCGTCAAATAAACCGCCTTCAATAAAACCAAAAGCCATTGAAAAAAAAAGTTAGGGGAAAACAAAGTTTCCCAACTTAAAAAATTATTTTTGTTGCATTAACTGGCTCATTCTCATCGGCATCATGACCAAAGCCATTAGAATCCCCAAAAGAACAATGAAAATCCCTGTGAGAATTCTTCCAATGCCGACCAGCTTCAACTCCAAAAGCGTTGACGGATAATTCTGGATTTCAACCAGCTGGTTCGTCAAAGCAGAGTTTGCAGGCGCTGAGTCACGAGTTGCCTTGCTTTGCGAAAAATACGCGTTTTGCAAGGCGTGAAACATATCCTCCTCTTCGCCAACTTGATGGTGCATGTCCGCTCCCTGCCAGGCAAAAAACAAAGACGCCAAAACAATAACGTCCCCTTCAAAAGTCACTACAACTACTTCAAGCTTTCCATCTCCATCAACATCACCTGCAGCAAAAGACGCGAAGAGTGATTTAGTTAGGTCAAAACGCCATTTTTCAACAGGCGCACTTGACATCTCTCCGGTAAGAGGAGTTGTGCCAGTGTTTTCTAGGTTATACCGGGGATACAGCCAGCCGAAAGCAGAAAGGTCGAGCGGAACAGTAGTTGGAGTAAGCGTCGGCGTTACAATTGAAGTCGGAGTCGCAGCGCGTATTGTTGGTAAACGCGTTGCAACAGGCGGTCTTGTTGGAAAAACAGTATGCGCTAAAGTAGGCGTAGCAGAAGGCGCGGATGTAATTATCGGCGTTGGCTCCTGCAAAAACTCCAAACAGCCAAAAACAAAAAGTGAAACCAAAAGCACGAAAAGAATGATTCACTTCAACAGGCATCCTCCAAATTAGTTAGGACCAGACGTTCTTATAAAGATTTAAAACGCACCTGCTTAAACCTGGATAAAAAAGTAAAGAGAAAGAGGCCGGGGCGCTTGGTGAGAGCGCCCGGCAAAACTTTTCTGGGAAGGTGGGTTGAACCGTGCCCAACAAAGGACACAATTACCGTCTAATTCACAGGCAGGTAATACACTTTTTTTCCTGCCTGCACTTTTTCCAACAAGCCTTGTTGGAACAATCTTGAAAGCCTTGCGCACGCGGCATTCAAACCGCGGTAACCAAACTTTTTCTTCACGTCCGCTGCGCACACGCGCCCTAATTCGCGTGCAAGGCCAACTATTTCCTCGTCTGTCTCCGACAAAACCGTTTTCTTGGCGGTTTTTGTCTCCAGCAATTTTTCAATTCCGTCAACGCGTCTTTCAAGCGAAAGCAACCTGTCAAGCTTTGCGTTTATTTCCTTGAACAACAAGTTGCTCGAAGAACGCTCTTCGGACAGCTTGTGCAGCAAAGCGCCGACAACAAGCGGGTTTTTCATGTCATGGTTGAACTTCTTGAATTCGCCGGCAATTTGCCGGAATTCCTCTTGTTCAACCATTTTTCCAAAACCGCTGCTTTTTTATACGCATTTAACGTTGATTCATGTCACAAGAGCACCATGAAACACCACGATACTATCACGACATAATCATGATACAAAAATAGTATTTAAACCTTTCGGCACTTGTGGCGTTGCACATTAAATTTTTACTAGTTTCAAGGCTCATTCGAATTAATGTGCAGAACTGGTTTTATGTGCAAAGCTGGCACTTGTTTTTTGTTTTCTGCCTTTGAACCTTGTTTTTTTATTCTTGCCTAGTTTTCAATGATAATGAGTTAAAAATGTCGAATTCAGAGCTTTCCAGAAAAGCAATTGCCCTTGCAAAGATTTTGAAGAAGGGGAAGATTTCCGCGTTGAAGGACTTTGGAGACAACTGCTCCGAACTGGCTTTTTTAAGGGAAGACGACCGCTTTGTTGACTTGACAGTAGTAGCTTACGCCTCGGCAAAGTTTTTTGAAAAACCGTACATTCGACACAGTCCTCAGTGGAGGGTGCTTGTTAAAAAAATTTCAAAAAGCCTTGAAAAAAGCGCAGGTTTAATCAAAAAAGACGAGTCGTTTTTTGAAAGGGAAATTGAAAGCGTCATTGACGACGTTAAGGGCTTGAGCAAGGTTCTCGGACGGTTTCTTGTAAACTACGTTGACAAAGCACGCATAAAAGCCGCGACTCAGATGTACGCCCACGGAGCGTCCTTGGGAAAAGCCGCAGAGCTTGCACAAGTAAACAAGCAAGACCTCGCATTTTACATAGGCCAGACAACCTTGTCCGAAAAGTACCAGACAATAAGCGTCAGGCAACGGCTTGGAAAAACAGAGGAGTTGTTCAAGTGAGCAGGCTGGTATGCGATGCAAGCTCTTTGATATCGCTTTCTTCAACTTGTAACATCGAAGTATTGAAGTTTTTGAAGGGGAAAAACGCTCGGTTTTTGATTCCTCCTGCCGTGCACAGTGAAATTGTCAGCCGGCCCATTCAAATAAGAAAATACCAGTTTTCAGCAGTGCGCTTGCGCAACGCTTTGACAACAAAGTCACTTGAAGTTACAAGCGTTGAAAAGTTGAAGCTGAAAACCCAGGAGGTTATGAACACTGCAAACAACTCTTTTTTCGTCGAAGAAAGACCTCTTAGGCTTGTGCACGACGGAGAAGCAGAATGCGTTGCATTATACGACTTTGTTAATGCAAACGCTCTTTTAATCGACGAGAAGACTACTCGAATGATGATTGAAGACCCCTTGCGGCTTCAAAAAGTCTTGCAGTCGGAGTACAAGGCAAGTGTGGATGTGAACTCGAAAAACCTGTCGGCTTTTAGCAAAATCACGAAAAACATGTTCGTAACGCGCTCAAGCGAAATACTCGCAGCTGCGGCAAAAAAAGGCTTTTTCTCGGAATACAAGGATCCCTCGCTTGCCTTGCGCGCAGCTGTTTACGCGTTGAAGGAATCCGGGTGCAGTTTGACAAACAAAGAGCTTAAAGGCTTTGAATCAGTCAAAGTTTGACAAACCACTTTTTATTCTTTAAGCGCTCAAATAAAACAGCTGATTCTAAATGGGCCTGTAGATCAGCTGGTAGATTGCCGCCTTCGCAAGGCGGAGGCCGCGGGTTCAAATCCCGCCAGGTCCACATCTCTTACCTGTCTGACCTAACGAGTATTGCGAAGATTAGTACCAGCAGGACTATTATTACAACGATTTTCCACGGG
>JBHHTN010000057.1:0-7360 GCA_046753405.1 Candidatus Micrarchaeia archaeon
GTGTTGTTGTTTTGGGCTTTTGGCACTTGCTGCAAAAAAAACAGTTGTTGTTGCATTCGCCTTCAAGAGTTAAAATTGCTTCCATTTTTGCATTTGCTACCTTTTTCTGAACAACTCGTTTTCAAGCAACTTGGGCCTTGCAAGCGGGTCCATTGCATCAGGCCTGCCACTTGCACTTTTTGCCTGTTCCCTTGAGCCGCCGCGGCAAAGACCGAGGTAATTGCACTTTTTGCAAGTAAGGGGTAGAAGAATGTCGAGGGACTGCTGGGACTTTACAAACGGGTGCGACCATATTTCTTCAAGCGAGCTTTCAAAAGCGTTTCCCAAGTCCAAGTGCATCATGCTGCTTGGCTTTGCCATGCCAAAGGGGTCTATTGTGAAAGCCTGGTTGTTCATCGTGAACTTGTACGCCTCGCAAACCTCCAAGACATCGCCTGGCTTGGAACACGCGCAAAACGGAATTGCGTGCTCCAAAAAGCTTTTTGTTCCTCCTTGGTTTTTGTACTCTAAAAGTTTTTCAACAAGTTTTTCAACGTCAGAGTTGTTCAAACGCTGTGACTTTTCATGGGAAAGCGGCCTTAGAAGACACCACCTGTCAAAGCCGAGTTCCAAAACACTTTCCCTGAACTTGTCAAGGTTAGCAATGTTTTTTCTTGTTGCAATGGTGTTTGCATGCAAGAGCACTTTGCGGTCTTTAAGCTCTTCAAAGAAGCCTTTCAGAGTTTCAATTTTTTTTGCGGAAAACGATTTTTCCCAGTCGTTCTCGTCAATTGACTGCAAGGACAAAATCACGATGTCCGCGTTTTTTTTGACAACGTCGAATTTTTCAGGCAAAAGCAAGCCGTTGGTGTTGAGTATGACAAACAAGCCAAGGCTTTTTGCAAGGCTCAAGAGCCCGCCAATGTCTTTTCTTAAAAGCGGTTCTCCCCCGCTGAATTTTATCAGGGGAATCTTTTTTTTCGCAACCTCTTTTATCACGCGCTCCCATTTTTCCGATTCAACTTCTTTTTCAGGCCTTTTTTTGCCTTGGGCAAAAGAATAGCGGTTGTAGCAATAAGCGCAGTTGCTGTTGCACCTTGGAGTGACCTCCATTTTAACTTCCAAAAGCTTTGCCTTAACAGGGAGAGCAAACTCTTGTTTTCCGTGCTTTTCCAAGTACTCTTTTTGTATTCCAGGACAAGACGCGTAATACCGGCACTTTCTGCAGGATTCAAGAAGAATTCCCCGCTTGAAAGACAAGTCGTCCAATTTCCAGTTCAAGTGGTCAACTGAAAAATCAAGCTTGCAAGGCGGAATTCCGTCAAGAACCACTTGGATTTTTTCCTCCAAATCCAAGCAAGGAAGCATCTTGAGAACCGCTTCATCGTAAGAAAGAGCGCTTCTGGTTTTCTGGCCGCAGTTGCATTCCAAGTTATTCAAGACAACTTTCTTTACCTCGTTTTCCGCGAGGAACCCGACTGTGTGAAACAAGCCTTCAAGGTTTTGCGGCAAAACTGGAATTGTCGCCGTTACCCTAAGGCCGTTTTTTTGCGCGTTTTTTATTCCGCTTATTGTCTGTTCCCATGAGTTTTTTGTCTGCGTTATTTGATCGTGGGTTTGTGCGTTGTGCGAGTACAAGGCAATGTTTGCCTCTGTGCAGCCTGCTTTTGCAAGACCTTTTACAAAGTCTTCGTAGTACAGCATTCTGGCGTTTGTTTGAAGGGTTGTTTTTTCAAAGCCTGTTTTTTTTGCAAAGGAGACGAGTTTGAACAAGTCTTTTCGCAGGGTGGGTTCGCTGCCTGTTATTGAAAGTTCGCTTGCGCCTTGTTTTTTTAGTTGTGTTATTTCGTTTTGTGCTTGTGTTGTTGTTTTGGGCTTTTGGCACTTGCTGCAAAAAAAACAGTTGTTGTTGCACTTGCCGTTCAAAAAAACGCTTGCCTGCATAATCTATATAATGGGAAGACGGAAAGTAAAAACATAGTAGGTTTTACTATCTTTTTGAAAACTTGATTCTGTTGCGCTTGCCCTTCAAAATTCTCAAGAACATTTCTTGCGCAAGCCTTTGAGCCGAAAGGCCGGCTTTTGAAATGAGAAAATCGCGGCTGCCCACTGTTTTTTGAAACGCGTCGGGCAAGCCCAGAATGAAATGCGCGGGTTTGCATTCAAAAGGCGAGAGCACTTCTGAAATCGCGCTGCCAAGGCCGCCTGTTTTGCTGTGTTCTTCAACGGAAAAAACAGGAACCCCTTTTTCTGCGGCTGTCAACACCGCTTTTTCATCCAAAGGCTTGATGCAGTGAACGCTGTACACCGCAATTGAAATGCCTTTTTCCTTCTTTAAAAAAGACGCTGCTTTCAAAACGTTTTCCAAAACAGGGCCCGTGCAAAAAACCGTTGCATTGCTTCCCTCGCGCACGCAAGTTGCGCGGCCGAATTCAAACGAGGAATGCTCGTACAAATCCCTGGAGTTTTCAGACAAGCGGAAGTAAACCGGCCCGCGAATTTCCTGCGATTTTTCAAGTGCCTGCACTGCCTCAAAAGGGTCTGCCGGGCATGCAACAGTCATGTTCGGCAAAACGCGCATGATTGCAAGGTCTTCTGTTGCATGATGGGTGACGCCGTCAAGCCCGTAGGAAAAACCGCCTCCTGTTCCAACAAGCCGCACAGGCAGGTTTTGCTGGGCGAGGTCTACTCGGACTTGTTCAAAACACCGCATGGTCAAAAAAGGGATTATGGAGTAAACAAAAGGCTTTTTGTTGCAAAGGGCAAGGCCCGCGGAAATGCCAATCATGCTTTGCTCTGCAATGCCCGCGTTGTAAAACCTTTTTGGAAACTTTTCCTTGAATTTTTCAAGAACCGAAAAACCCAAGTCCCCGGTAAGCAGTGTGATGGACGAGTCTTTTTCTGCAAGTTTTTCAAGACAAGAAAAAAACGCTTTTTTCATTTTTCTTTTTCCAACTGTTCAAGAGCCTTCTTCTTCAATTTTTCGTCAAGCAAGTTGTAGTGCCACTCCAACTTGTTTTCCATGAACAAAACCCCTTTTCCCTTAACTGTTTTTGCAATAATCATGCTCGGACGGCCTTTTTTGAAAGGAGTTTTAGAAAAAGCACGGCTTATTTGTTCAAAGTCGTGGCCGTCAATTGTCAGAACTTCCCAGCCAAAACTTTTCCATTTGTCCTTTAAAGGCTCCAAGCCAAGCACTTCCTCGGTGGTGCCAAAGGCCTGCAGATTGTTGCAGTCAATTACTCCAACCAAGTTGTCCAATTTGTGGCGCGAGGCAAAAAGCGCGGCTTCCCAAACGCTTCCCTCGTTGCACTCGCCGTCCGACATTAAAACAAACACGCTGAACTTGCCTTTTCCTGCCAAGGCCATTCCAACGCCTATTGGCAAGCCGTGCCCCAAAGAGCCGGTTGTAGCCTCAACAGCCTTTAAAGAGCCGTAAGTGGGGTGTCCGGCAAGCCTTCCGCCGTTGCAGTAAAACTCTTTCAAGTCTTCTTCTAAACACAAGTTGCTTTTGCAAAAAGCGGCGTAAAGCGCGCTTGCAGCATGCCCCTTGCTTAAAATAAGACGGTCGCGAAAAGCATCGCCTGGGTCCAAGTTTTTTTTGCTTGTTAAAAAAACAAGCAAGTCAACGCAGGAAAGCGAAGAGCCCAAGTGGTACGCGCCTGTGCCTGCTGCCATTTCAATTATTTTTTTGCGAACTTCCCTTGCACGCTTTTTCAAATCCAAAAAAACCCTTTTTTGTGAAGAAGATATTTTGGAAAAAGAAGTATTAAACTGATTCGAGGAAGCTTGAAAAAACTGTCTTTGCCGTGTTCAACCTCTAACCGCCTTTTTGTTCTTGGCAACAAAAAAGGGCGTTCATTGTTTTCCTATAGCAGAAGAAGCGCTTTTTTTGAGGAGGAGTTTCCACGCTGGCACAACGCGTACTGTGCCTTCTTTTGTTTTAACGTTGTACTCTTCGCTTTTGCTTGCAACGAACGCTTTTTTCACGCCGTGTTTTTTCATGAAGGCGCGCACTCCCCGCAAATCTTTTGAAACGATTTTTGTCTGGTACTTTACTTCAAAAGGAGTGGCGTTTACAACCGCGTCGACTTCATGCGAGTTTTTCCAGAAAAACCTTGCATTCAACGCGTTTACAACAGCGTTTTCCGCCAGTTTGCCCGTGAAGGCGCTGTCTGTTTTTGGTTTAAACGCGGTTATCACTCCGTTGTCTGCAATGAAGCACTTGCGGTTTTTGCGCAAAGACGCGGCTTTTCCCTTGCCGCGGTAGTTAGCCAAAAATTTGATTAAAAAGCCTTTCGCAAGCCAGTTAACGTAAGAGGTTATAGTGCGACGGTCGCGGTTAAACTGCTGGGAAAGAGACTGGAAGTCAACTGTCATGCCGGGATTGCTTGCAAAAAGTTCAAGCAAAGTCCTCAGCAACTCAAAGTCCTTCAAGCCAGCAGTGCGCAGCAAGTCCTTGTAAAGAATTGTTTCAACAACGCTTGAACGCACGTACCTTCGAACCTCGTTAAAATCAGGTTCGTTGGCTATTTCAGGAAAACCTCCCCGCGCCAAGTAATCCGAAAAAAGAGACGAAACCTCAAAAGGCGTTTGAATTTTTTTTCCCAAACTTTTTTCCCGCAACGCCAAAAACTCGCTGAAAGAAAAAGAAGAAAGCACGAACTCGTTTACCCGCCCGGCAAGAGACTCCCTGCTCTTAGTGCCTACAAACAAGCCCTCCGACCCGCTCACAACAAAATGCAACGACGGATAAAGATCGTAATACTTTTTTACTTGATCCTGCCAACCGGAAAGCTTTTGCACTTCATCCAAAAAAACAAAAAATTTTTTTCCGCGAAAATCTCCCTTGGCAACCACGCGAAAAGCATTCATTACCTCCCGCAAAGTTCCCGCACGCTCGTCAAACGAAAAATAAAGAATGCTGTTTTTGTCAACGCCTTTTTCAAGCAAGCTTTGAATCAACTGGTAAATAAGCGTGGTTTTTCCAACGCGCCTCAGCCCGGTTACGGCGGTTATTTGCCGTTTAGCCATGCTCTTCGAAAGACTGGCAAATGCGTCTCGCTTGAATTCTTCAAGAAGCTCTTGGGGCACCCTGCTTGTAAACCACCAAGGGTTAAACTCCTCCAAAACATCCATATCCACTAAAAACCACTATAAACACTAAGATGCACATATATTTAAGTTTTATGTACATCAAGATGTATTTTTTAATAAAAAGCGTTTTGCCTTTGGATTGGGAACTTTCCAAAAAAAATTGTTGGCGTTCAAATAGTTATAACGCGTATTGCCGTCAAATCTATTATTTTTCGTTTTGAAGAACTTGCTTGCACTACTTCAAACATTTTCTCAACGCTTTCGGGCACATTTGTCTCACTGACGCGTTTTGGGCTTTTTTTCTTTCTCAAGAGGTATTGGTGGGCAAAAGAGCGACTAATTGTTTGAACTTGTTGAAAGTCCACAACCAACTGGTTTTCTGGCAAGGACTCCAAGTAGTCAAAAAAGCGGTTTGCTGATGCCCGCAGTGCCAAGTCCGGCGAAACGTTTTTTGCCACGCTAATTTTTGTCATAATTAGAATTTTACTAAAAAAGGAACTATTTATTCCCTTTGTTTTTCTCATTCCACAAACTTGTAGATATCAACTGGTTTTGTTGAAAACGGTATTCTCATGCTTATGAGCGTTCCTTTAAGCTGGCGTTCTGCTTGAAAAGTGTAGCCGGTTTGTTTTTGATTGTCTTTCTCTTTGTAAAAACCTCCAGTGCCAGACACAATTAATGCCTGTCCGCCAAGGCCTTCGGCAACTAGTTTTAGCGTTGTTCGCAACCCAAAACCGCGTTGTAGTTCAGGTTTTACTGACACGCCTTCAAGCGCTTTTCTTATTGATTCAAAACCAGAATACATTTTTCCCCTTTTTTCGTAAGCTCCTTGAAACGAAATTCCGTTGTCAAAAAAGCACATTTCCGCAAACCTCTTTTCAGGATACGCTTGAGCCATGACAAAAGCGCTTCTAAACTCAGAGTGCTCGTATATGTTATCTACCAGTTCCTCAATAATGTATTTAAATGCGGTTTGGCCCCCAAGCCGCTGGCCGTTGTCATGAAGCTCGTATAAGTGCTGCAAGGCCAACTCGCATTTTTCTTTTTCAACAGGCAACCTTACCATTAGGCAAGACTCTTTAGAGGCAAAACTTTCAGAATAGTTTTCATCAAGCATTATTGAAATGCAAGTATCTACGTCAGTGTTACTTGATTGAACATACTCATATACAGCCTTGTTTTCTCTAATGAAGTTTCCCAACGGCAAAAGCGTGGTTGGATAAAGCCAATTGGTGGCGGCTAAATTTATTTTGCTTGTTGTTTTCGCTTTATTGCGATAATCACAAAACAAAAGGTAATTACGCAAAAGCTCGGAGTTGTTCAAAAAGGCCATTACCTCAAATTAGTTTCAAAGACTCATAACGCTTTCGGTTGTTTGCTGGGAAAAGACAGAAAGGCGCTGATTCGATGAACTACCACTTCAGAAAGCCAGCTGCTTCTTCAGGCCTCAGTCATTGAAACGGCTTCCTAACATTCGCGATAACTTTTTAAATAAAATTTTTCTCTTTTTTTTTACCCTTTTATTGCTTTTTCCAAAAAGCCTTAAAACGACCAAAAAAGCGGCTTTGAGAGGGTAACGCCACTTAGCATTTTGCCGGCTGGTTTTACGACGTTTTTTTTTGAAGAGGAAAAAAAAGAATTTCAGCTTCCGTCGGTGCTGCTGTGGCTTGAGTGAGCATTGTGGTTGCAGTGGGCAGGGTCGTAGTGGTTGTGGGTTGCAGTTACAACGTCGCTTGCATACGACAATGTGCTTGAATCAGTGTGGGCGATGTTCTGGGAGTGGTCGTTGCACGCGCCTGCAACAAGCCCGCTTAAAACTACAAGGGTTGTGCCGCTTGCAACAAGGCCTTCCTTGGAAATCCTGCCTTGCTCGTCTGCAAGAAAAGCAGACAGCTTTTTTTTAATGCTTGGAAAAACACCTTTGTTCTTGTCCAAAAAAAATTAAAACAACTCCGTTTGTTTTAAACCCAGTAAAAAGTATTATGGTTCTGCTAATAAATTTTTCGTTTTTGAAATCCGGGCACTTTTACTTCGTTAAGAAGCAGGAATCTGTGTTTTCTCCGTGTTGTCGTTATTGCTCATTGGTTTGAGAAAACCGTTTAGGGTTTTTAGCCAACCTGGGCTAATAAGCCTTAATTGTTTTTTTCTTCAAAAAACAGGGTGCAACGGCATTCTTTTAAACGCGCCAAACTTTACTTTTTAAAAGAGGTTTTGCAGGAAAAAATGAAGCTGGAAACGCCTAGTAAGCGCTTTTTGGGCAGTGTTTTTGTTACCCTGGCGTGTG
>JBHHTN010000058.1:0-7260 GCA_046753405.1 Candidatus Micrarchaeia archaeon
CTGCTGCGTGCACTAGTCTGACAAGCGTTTGTTCGGTGTGCGCAAGGTCTCCTATTTTAGATTTCAAGCCGATTTTTTTAAGGAACCGTGTTTTTTGTTGAACTTTTCGGCGTTTTCTTTCTTTTTTATTCTGCTTAATTTAAGGGTTATTTCAGCTCGCCTGCCTTTTTTTCTTTTTAATTTCAAAAACCGGTTTACTTTCTTCTTTTTTCCCACACTTCTTTGTTTACAAGGCTTTTAGGCAAATTTCCCGTTAAAACTGCAAGCAGGTTGTCTACTGCAAGTTCTGCCATAGCGCTTCGGGTTTCTTCTGTTGCACTTGCAGTGTGCGGGGTCAAGACCGTGTTGTTTAATTCTGCAAGACCTTGTGTTAGTTCGGGTTCGTTTTCATACACATCCAGTGCCGCTCCTCGAATTTTTTTGTTTTGAAGTGCCGTTACAAGGGCTTTTTCGTCTATTATTGGCCCGCGCGCGGTGTTGATCAAGCACGCGGAAGGCTTCATCAAACCAAGTTCTTTTTCTCCTATCAAGTGCTTTGTTGAAGGAAGAAGCGGTACGTGCAAGGAAACGAAATCTGATTGTTTCAGTAATTCTTCGCGTTCAAGGTATTTGGCGTTGAATTCTTTTTCAAATTCAGTATTAGGTTTCAAGTCGTTGTAGGCGACTTTCATTCCCATTCCTTTTGCGGCGTATTCTGCTACTTTGAAGCCTATTCTTCCAAGGCCTATTATTCCCAGGGTTTTGCCTTCCAATTGTTTTCCCAGAAACATTTCCGGGGCCCAACCTTTGTATTTTCCCGCTCTGACAAACTTGTCTGACTCGGGAATTCTTCGCGCTAAAGACAAAAGAAGGGCAAAGGTGTGTTCTGCAACCGCCTCGGTTAAAACCCCTGGCGTATTAGTGATGGGTATTCCGCGCTCGGTTGCGGCCTTTACGTCGATGTTGTCAAAGCCTACTGCATAGTTTGACACGACTTTGAGTTGTTCCCCCGCGGCGTCAAGCACTTCGGCGTCGATTTTGTCGGTTAAAAGGCACAAAAGCGCGTCTTTTCCGTTTACTTTGCCTTTAATTTCTTCTTTTGAAACAACGCGGTCTTCCCGGTTTAACTCTAAATCACATTCTTCTGCCAAGCGCGCAAGAGCATTGCCCGGAAGCGTTCTTGAAACATACACTTTCCATTTTCCCAAAATCGTTTTTCTCCCCGCATTCAATTTTTCATTTTGTAAACTTTAAGTTCTTTTAAGTGTTTTTTCTTGAATTCTTCCACTTGTTTTTCCGTTCCTTTGAATTGCGCGCCCACTTGCGAAAGTTTCAGCGCTGCAACGCTTGCAGCAGTTTGCAGGGTTTTTTTTCCGTCCAAGCCTTTGCAAAAACTGCTTGTGAACGCCCCTGCAAAGGCGTCTCCCGCCCCGCTTGTGTCCGCGATTCTGACTTTTGGGGCTTTGATGGAAAAAGTGTTTTTTCCGTCAAACAAAAAAGCTCCGTTTTTTCCCGCGGTTACCAAGTTGGTTTTTCCGGGAAGTTTTTTAAGTGCTTGGACGAGTGTTTTTTGCTTTGTCAAGTACAAGGCTTCCTCTTGGTTCATTATAACCACGTCGAAGGTTTCTTTTAGTTTGGTTAACTTTTCGTGTTGTGCGCGCAGCATTGTGATGCTGGGTGCGAAAACGGTTTTTTTTCTGAATTTTTTTGCAAGGCGCATCGCCTTCAAAAAAAGCAAGTAGTTTTGCTTTGAGGGAATCGAGGTTATGAAAATGGTTTTGCATGACTTGACGTCTTCATCGCGCAAGTCTTTGGAACTTAAGGCGTTGTTAGCACCTTTGTATACCAAAGTTGACTTTTCCCCGCTTGAGGAAATAATGCTTATTCCGATGCCGGTTCCGACTTTTTTGAATACTTTAACGGGTTTTGTTGGCACTTTGGCTTTTTGCAGTTGTTCAAGCGCGAATTTTCCAAGCTCGTCTTTTCCAACGCCGCTTAAAAGCTTGACTTTTGTTCCAAGGCGGGTCATTGCTGTTGCAGCGTTTGCCGCGCTTCCTCCAAGTTGCACGCTTATCGAATCCACGGTTGTTTTGGAGGCAAAGGCAATGCAGGCAAATGCTTCGCGCCTGTGGTGAATTGTCTTGTTTGTTTTTACTACTGCCGCACTTTTTGCCAAGACGTCGATTACAGTGCTTCCTATTGCAAGGGCGTCAAAATTCATTTATACCAAATTTAGTTGTCGAGTAAAAAACTTGTTTTCGGTTAAACCTAAATTTTATAAGTAAGCCTGCCTGTTTATAATTTGTTGCTGATTTTTTAAGGAAAAAATTAGAAAGGAGGGGATTTCAAAGGTGGCAAGAGAGGTAAAACCGTTGCCTTTTTCAGGCGAGCTTAGGGGAATTTCTAAAAGGCAGATTGACGAGCACCACGACGTTTTGTATTCGGGGTACGTCAAAAAGATTGGTTTGATTGAAGAAAAGTTGAAGGCCGCTGATAAATCCGGAGCCAATTCGACTTACAGCGAGGTAGGCGAACTTAAAAGAGCAGAAGGGTTTGCTTCAAACGGCGTTACGCTTCACGAGGCGTACTTTGAATCCCTTGGCGGGGACGGGGGGACTCCGTCTGGAAAGATTGCCGAGTTTCTTACCCAGGACTTTGGTTCTTTTGAAGCATGGCGCGAGGATTTGAAGGCTGCGGGAATGGCTGCCAGAGGCTGGGTAGTGTTGGCATACAACTGGATTGACAAAAAATTTCACAATTACTCGTCTGACTATCATACGCAGGGAATCTGGGGTTCCAGCCCTGTTTTGGTTTTGGATGTTTACGAGCACGCTTACTTTTTGGATTATGGAACCGCGCGTTTGAAGTACTTGAACGCGTTTTTTGACAACTTGAACTGGAAGGCGGTAAACCAGAAAATTGATTTTTTGAAAATTTCAGAGCACAGGGGTTAAAGAATAAAGCGTTTTTTTTTCATTTTTTTACGCGTTCAATGCTTCCGCCCAAAATCAGTTTGCCTAAAGTCGTGAGTTTTACGTTTACTCTTCCTTTGTTTTTTTGCGTTTCAACCAAGCCGAGTTTTTCAAGCCCTGCTTTTTCTGCAGTTCCGTAAAGGTGATACATTATAAGCGGAAGGCTCATTTGAGTTTTCCTGCTGAGCTTTTCAAGAGAGTCCACTTCTTGTTCTTCCTGCACACTCTTTAAAATGGCCATTTTTCTGTCGGAGAGGGCTTTGTAGTAACTGAACTTCATGATTGGGTACGCGATGATTTTATTGTTTATGATTCCTATTGCAGGAAATCCGTTTACAAACGCTGCTGAAAGGGAGATGCACCTTGTTTTTCTGTCGGTGTCGATGTTGGTGACAAGGTTTTCTTCGTTGTATTGCTCTTTTGCAATTGCAAAGGATTTAAAAATCGCATCAAAAGACAATTCATCGACAACAAGGTATTCAGTGGGAATCTTTAATTTAGCCAACTCGTTTTTTATTTTGTCTGCAAATTCCTTGTTTTTTTCCTCGGTTATTATTGCCACTTTTTGAATTGGAAAGTGTTTGATGCTTGCAAACAAGTTTTCAAACGCGGTTTTCTCTTTTCCTACAACTACAATTAAAATTTTTTCTTTCATTTCAACTCGTTTATATGTGTTAAAAAACTTTTATAATGCAGGAGGTTTAATCGTTAACTTTTTCATTTACTTGTTGTTGGATTTTGAAAGGACGAGGGGCGCTTTTTGTGGATGGCATGGTTTTGAAACGCGTTGGAGTTGTTGAAAACAAGGTAAAGGAACACCGCTTTGGAGGATGGAAAAGCGTTGTTTCCAGAATTGTTTTGGACGACGCTTTCAAGGCGGGCCTTGACGGTTTGAAGGACTACTCTCACGTTGTAGTGGTGTTCTGGATGAGCAACGTTAAAACCTGCAAGATAAAACACTTTCCGCAAGGCAAAAAAGACCAGGGAGTTCCCGAAGTAGGCATTTTTGCCTGTCGTTGTCCTGCCAGGCCAAACCCCATTGCCATTACGACTGTAAAGCTTTTGGAAGTTGGGGAAAACTTCGTTTCAGTGGAGGGTTTGGATGCTGTTGACGGCTCGCCGGTTTTGGACATAAAACCGTTTACGCCGGAATACGACGTTGTGGAAAACTTTCGCGTTCCACAATGGGTTTCAAAACTCGACTTTTGAATATAAGGCATATGAGCCTTTGCAGAACCAAAGTTTTTTATATGCTTAAGTTTACATATGTATAAAAATTAATGTGAGGAGGATTGAGTGGGCAAGCATAACATTGAGTTCTTTTCAGGAGGGTGCCCCTTGTGCGCGCAAACCATTGCGAACTTGCGCAAAGCTGTTGACAAGAACGGGTGCGGGTGCCAAATCACCGAGCATATCTGCAGTGGGGAGGACTGCTGCGAGCCTGCCAAGAAGTACGGCGTTAAAGCGGTTCCGACAATAGTTGTCGACGGCAGCATTGCAATTGTTGGCAAGGCTTCTGCCGAAGAAATAGCTTCAAGGCTTTAATTGCCTGTTACAGGTTGAATCATATTATGGTCACTAGCAATCCTTACGACTTCTTTTTCGGCACTCTTGCAAACAAAAAAAGGCTTGAGATTCTGCAATTGCTGCAAAAGAACGGAAGTCTGAATGTCTCCCGAATCACTTCGCGTCTGCGCCTTAACCAGAGCACGGTTTCGCATTCTCTGAAAAGGCTTGAAAGATGCAATTTCGTCAGTGTAAGACAACGCGGGAAGCAGAGGTATTACTCGCTTAACCAAAAAACGATTCTTCCTCTTTTGAAAATCATCGAAGAGCACGTTGAAAACAACTGCAGGAAGATTTGTTGTAAAAAACCACGTTGAGGCAGGGAACGTTTATGAAACTTTTTTGCGCTTTGGATTCTGCGGGGTTGTCAATTGAATGAAATTTGACTTATTCGAGGTTGCCTCGGGAATAGGCGGCGGTTTTTTGTCGTCGCTTTGCTGTCTTGGGCCGGTGCTTTTTGTACTCTTTGGATTTGGCAGCCTTTCCGCTGCTTTGTTGCTCGGCGCGTACAAGTACTACTTTCTCCTTTTTGGAGCGGTTTTTTTCATTGTTGCAACGTATTTGCACCTTAAACGTGCAAGCAAGCAGAATGTGTGCGACTTTGCCACCTTTCGCCGTAATTGGAAGCAGGTTGCCTTTGGCGGAATAAGCTTTCTTTCGGTGTACTTTCTTTCTGTTTACGTTGTTGTCCCGCTTCTGGCACCAGTAGTGTTTGATTCGAATAATCCTTCAGGAACATTGTCACAGAATGCGGAATTGCACAAGGCAACTTTCGCAGTTGGGGGTTTGACTTGCCAGGGGTGCGCCGCTGGCGTCCAATCGCGTCTTAGTGGAATGGAAGGTGTTGCGAACGCGAAGGTGAGTTTTGATTCCAAAAAAGCAACTGTGGTGTTCGACGCAAAGAAAACCTCGGTTAAAGAGATTTTTACAGCGTTTGAGCCCTACAACGCTGTTGTTTTAGGCGAGGAGGTTGTAGCCTAACTGTTTTGTGTATACGTGGTGTTGGCGGCATCTTTTTTTGCTTTGGGAGTGGAGAGCCTTTGAAATGAAAGTTGATTTTTTTCACACAAAAGAGTGCCATATTTGGAAGACGGCTTTGAGCGTTTTGGAGGATGCTTTGGCAGATGCGGGTGTTGAGCAAAACTACTGTGTGAGCGTGATAACCTCGGACGAGGAGGCCGAGGAATTCAAGTTCACCGGTTCCCCGACGATTCTTGTGAACGGCGCGAATGTTGACCCGATGCGTCGCAAGGTGACAAAGTTTGTTGCATTGGGTTGCGCGCCTTATTTTTGGAACCAGAAGACTTTCGAGTACCCGCCAAAGGAAATGATTTTGCAGGCCCTATCAGAATCCAAACAGTAACCGATAAGCTTATTATCTTAACAATAATCTTTATATTTAAGTATCATTTTATTATTAGTAGATACTAGTTTGTGATTAATATGTCTCACTTTACGAATGTGGTAAAATTGGGGCACGCGCCTACTCTAAACACTGTTTTGATGGTAGAGACTGTATTGAAGAATATGGGTGAGAGTGCCATAACTGTTGCAGAACTAAAGCGAAGGCTTCCAAAACAGGTAAATCACAACACTTTGAAGATAATCCTCTTGTATCTGGAAGAAAGCAACAAAATACTTGTGTCAATGAAGGGGATTTCCTGGATTCACAACACTAATGTTAATCTTAGGAAAGCGATCTCGAGTGGACTTGAACTATGAAGACTGTGCGTGTGGTTCTTTCCCCTGAGGCAGAAGAAGTTTACGCTTACTTGAACAAGGAGGCTAGCGTTTCCAAAACCGAGAGGACAATCTTGAATGCTCTGAACAAAAAAGTGGAGCTTGTGAAAGCGAACCCCCACTACGGAGACCCCGTAGCAAAGAAGTTGATTCCAAGAGAATACCTGACTAAGTACGGAGTTAAAAACTTGTTCAGAGTTGAGCTTCCTAATTTCTGGAGAATGCTTTATACCCTAACTGATGGGGAAACGGAAATAGAAATAATTGCGTTTGTTCTTGGCGTGCTGGATCACAAGGAGTACAATCGAAAGTTTGGTTACAGGAAAAAGTGAATTGTTGCCTGAAACAGTAACCAATAAGTTTGACAAATTTCTTTTTTTTGTTATGCCTTCTAAACATTCCAATGAAGCAAAAGACGCGTCCAAGATTTTTGTCGCCTTGGCCCTTACCGTTGCCGTTCTTGCCTTCGAGTTGTTTGGAGCTTTTTTGTCAAACAGCCTGGCGCTTTTTGCAGATGCAGCGCATGTTTTTTCCGATGCTTTTTCTTTGGCTTTGGCTTTTTTTGCACTTAAACTTGCCCAGCGCAAGGCTTCGGAAAACAATACTTTCGGCTATCACCGCGCGGAGGTTTTTGCAGCTGTTTTAAACGGTTTTCTGCTTCTTGCAATAAGCGTGTTCATTTTCAGGCAATGACTCGTTTTTTGAATCCTCCGGAAGTTAAGGCGGTTGAATTGTTTGCGTTTTCTTCCCTTGGGCTTTTGGCGAATTTGTGGGTGGTGTCGCGACTTCACGGGCACAAAAACGTTAATGTTCAGGCGGCTTTCTGGCATGCGGCAGGAGACGCGGTTTCGTCTGTTGGTGTTGTTTTGGCGTCCGTTCTCATTTACTTTACCGGCATGGTGGTGTTCGACGCGTTGGTAAGCCTTCTTGTGGTTGTTGTTTTAGTTTTTGGGGCGGTGCGCGTTTTGTACACTTCCCTTCACATTTTGCTTGAGTTTGCGCC
>JBHHTN010000059.1:0-6993 GCA_046753405.1 Candidatus Micrarchaeia archaeon
GTTTTGGTGTTCGAATGTTGTTTCGTTTAGTTTGCGGTTTAATCGTCGTTTTAGCGGAGGGTTGTTTGAAAAGTGTTTTTGGTTTGCGGCAGGTTCAAGGCGCAGGTTTCTCTTGAATTAGCGTTGATTTTTTCAGCGATGCTTGTGTTTTTTGCGCTGATGGTTCCGTCGATTCAAAAGGCGTCTTCGCTTTCTTCTTTTGTGGTTTCGCAATCTTCGATGCGGGAAGCATTGTTGGTTGTTTCCTTAAGGGTTGAAGAGGCGGCGGTGTTGGGTGAGGGCACTTCGTTTTCAGGGTTTTTCTTTTTGCCGCAGGAGTCGGAAGTTTACTACGAGGATTCTTTTTTGTTTATAAGTTCGCGTTTTGAGGGAAGAGTTGTCGTGTTGAAGAGGTCTTTGACTTCTTCAGTTTACTTGAATAAGGGGATTTTAACGAGGGGAACGCATTCGTTCACGGTCGTCAAAACAGGCGGGGAAGTGTTTGTTTTCTTCGACTAAGCGTCGGAGGTTTCAATGCTTGATTTTACTTCGAAAAAGTCGTTTCCGTCGTACAAAAGCCTACTTGTTGAAATCTTTTTTCCTGTTTTTTTGTCGCAGTTTCGCTCTACCTGGTTTTTTCGTGCGCTTATTTTTACGCAGGCTCCTTGAAGGAACTCGTCGAGTTTTTCCAATTCTTCGTTTAGCTTTTCTTCGGCATGTGGCGTTCCTTTTGCAAATTCGGCAAGAAGTTTTTCATCGTTTCGAACAAGCGTTTCAACGACGTCTTGAAGTTTTTGGTACAACAATAGGTTCGCGTACCCGCTTTGATGCACTGCCACAGGCTGCATTGCTTGAAGAGCGGCTGTTACGGCTACAAGTGCCAAAAGCGCTTCGAGTGAGAACAACATGCTTTTGCGTTTCAGTTCGCGCACACCGTGAAAACTTTTTTTTCCAATCCTAATTTTCCTATTTTGTATTCGTTGAAATCGCCTTTTTTTTCAAGGGCGAGCCGTTCAACGCATGCTTTTTCAGGGGTTTGCACGATTGCTTTTTGCAGGTGGTCAAAGTTTAAAATGTGGGAGTAAATCTTTTGATTTTTGCAGACTGCAGCACCTGTTTTTGCAGGGTTTTCGCCGCATTTTTTCATTACCCAGTCAGCGTCTACTATTGCCTTGCGTTGCATGCTTGTAGTCTTGACCGTTTGCGCTAGGGCCGTTGCGTTGAGTGTTGTTGAATGCATTATCATTGTGGCAGTAAGCAGTATCAATAGGCTTGCAATTGCAACATCTGTTGAAAAGACGCCCTTCATTTTAAACAACCGTTTCTTTTCTTCTTTCCACGTCAAGCCCGTCGCGTGTTTGAATTCTTGTCTTGCATGATGCCTTTGCGGTTTTGCTTGAAGTGTTTTTGTAAATCGCCTTTCCGCTTGACTTGTATTTTTCAACTTCGGTCATTTTCATGCTTGCAAAACGCGCGTTGTTTGAAAAAAGGTCAATTAAAAGGCAAGCGTTTTCCAGTTGGGTTTTGACAGTGAAAAACTCGCCTTTTTGCAGGTTTGCCTTCGATACGTTTGAGGTCGCAACAAGCAGAAGGCTTGCAAACGCAAAGTACGCCGTTGCAACAAAAATGAATTCAAGGGAGTGTTGTGCTTTCAATTTCTACACCGAATCCTTCGGGAACTAGGAACACGAAGGCCGCTTTTTGGTTTTCGTAAAAAACGCTTGCTCCGATGAACGCGGCGAGGGTTGGGTCGGGGGAGGCGCCGTTTCTGCATTTTGGTTTTTGTGCGACTGCCTTGTTTTTTGAAATTGTTATTGCGTTGAGGGTTGCATCGTAGTCTAAGACGTCGAGGTTTTCCGTTTGTTTGAAGCAGCAGTTGCAGTAGAGGGGTTTTTGCTTTTTCAACATTTCATCGGATAATGATTCCAGTTCTGCCGTTGTTGCAAAGCCGCTCCACACAACTGCTTTTGCCTTGTCTTTTTCAAGGAAAGCCTTTGCGTTTTTGCTCCATTGCTTAAGTTTGACTTTTGCGTTTTCAAGAATTGCATTCCTGTCGCTTCCCTTTGCATGCCTTAAGGTCGAGCGCAGGGAGTCTTTGAAGGAAACTTCGTCGTAGTATGCTTTTTCCAGAAACAATGCTTTTTGTTCTGCGTCTAAAATTGTTGAAGACGTGGTTATCGAAGTGTTCCAAAAAGCGTGTAGTGAAAAAATTAGTGACAATGCGACGAGGGTGCCTGCAAATCCTTTGTGCATGTTGTTTTTTTAGAATCCCGGCGTTTGCAAAGTTTATATTTGTTAAACTCTTTAAATTGTTCCATGAGGTTCTTTTTGTCTTTGTTCGCGTTGTTTTTGCTTGCGTCTTTCGCATTCGCGTACACAGACCACTCTTTGTCGGTTAACATTATTTTGAGGGAGGATGGTACTGCCCATGTTACTGAGCATGTCATTTTTTCCGCGGATTCCTCTGTTGAAACCGTTGAGTCAAACCAGTTGCTTTCGCGTGCGCGCAGTGTTTCAGAACTTTCAAAGCTGAGTCAGAACTTGCGCTTTCACATAGGTCCCTCGGGCGTTGGAAGGTCGAACATTAGAATTACCACGCGTCCTGCATACGACGTTGCGTCAACTGCAAGGTCAATTATTTTGGATTACGATACTTCAGAGCCCGTTGCAAACATTTCAAAGAATGGGCGCCTTACTTCCTACGTTTTTTCCCAGGAGTTTTTGCTGTTTGAAAAAACATCCGCGCGCCAAATGCTTTTAGGACCCATAATGGAGTTGTCCGTAGAGCTTCCTCCGGATGCCTCGATTGGGTTTTCGTTGTCCGACCGCAAGCTTTTGGTAGGGCCCGAACCGTACGTGCTTTTCGACAACAAGGTTACTTGGTCTGGCAGAAACATCGGGCAAATGGTTGGCTACTGGTACATAACTTACGAGAGAGAAGAGCGTTTAAGCAAGGAAGTGTACGATTTTTTCTTTGATTTGTATCAACAGGCAGCTTCACTTCTTCCGCTTCTTTTTCTTGGTGGCCTTGCGTTTTTCGTGGCATTGATATTTGTAAAGATCAGAAAGCATTGAGGCCTCGTCTTGGTCAAACTCGAAGTATTCTGATACTTTTTCAGCGTTCCACAAAAACGGCAGAATGCTTTTTTTTGCCTCCTGCGACGAGCAATGCGTTTTTCTTCCAACTTTTAATGAAGCGTTTTTAAGAAGACTCCTTGACTTTTTCGTTGCTCCTAGAACGCGAATGGCACTTGGAAAACCGTACCGGGCGAACTTGTAATACTTTTTTCTCTTGCTTGACGCTACGCCTCCAAGAAGCATTGCCTGAACGAATCGCATGAAGCCCCAGTCTCGGGTTTTCCTCACCCTTTTCAAGTATATGTCGGCCCGCGAAATTCTGTCAAATGCCTTTGCAACTTCCTGTGAATCCTCGTATTCGGCAGGAACGTTTTCTTCAATCCACAAAAGAAACGTTTCGGGGGCCTCGTCAACTTCGCCCCACACTTTCATTGCTTCCGCGTAGTTTCCTTTGAGAACGGTGCGAACCGCGTCGAAAACCTTTTTCGATCGAACGCGTGTTGTCGAAACCAGGTGTTTTCCGTCGTCGCCTTGGCAGTTTGCCTGCAAGTCAACAAGCGCGCTTCGAACGTCGCCTTCGCACTGTTGCGAAATTTCTTCGGCAACCTCTTGCGAACACTTTTCGTTTTTGCACACGCGGTTTAAAAATTCTAAAACGCTTCTGCGGTTGACTTTCTTCAGTTCAACTGCTTTGCATAAAAGGCGTATTCCTGCCAAGTCCTTGCTCCAGTAGTTGTCGGCAGTTAAGATTATCGGCACTTTGCTTTCCTTCAAAAGCTCTTTGAGAATTGAAAACTCTCCTTTGTCTTTAACCGAGTCCACTTCGTCGATTAAAAACAAGCGTTTTTTTCCGTACACGTTCAAGGAACTTGAAGACCGCGACATGATTTTTTCTAAGACTTTTGCATCGCGCAAGTCCGAAGCGTTCAATTCAACGGTTTCCCATGCTTTTTCTTTTGCAAGGGCTTGTGCCAAAGCGGTTTTTCCGCACCCTGTTGGTCCGTGAATTAAAACGGGCTTCGGCGTTTTACCGTGGTCAAACTCCAAGGCCCATAGCCTTACCTCTTCCTTCGCACTTTCGTTTCCCGCTACTTCCTTCAAATTTTTCGGGGCATACTTTTGTGTCCAAAGCAATTTTCAAAACCGCCTTTTACCGTTTTCTTAAAAGTCCAAGTGCTGCAAGCGCTAAAAGAGGCAAAATTAATAGGTTGAAGTCAGGAATGCCGCGCGCCTTCCCGGAAGAAAAATAGTAATACTTCGTTTCATTGCTTTCAAGGCAACAGTCTCCGCCAGGACAGCCGGTTGTTCCTTGGATTTCCATTGTAACTCTGCCAACCTCGCCATAGTCAAGGGCGTAGGGTTCGAAGTCTATTTCAGCGTAGTTAGGGCCAGTAGTTAGGGTTGTGTACGTTGTTGTGTTTCCAAGTTCCACGTTGAGACTAAAACCCGCAGGCAGGGCGTTCGGAGCTAACCGGTTTCCGCTGCTTAGGTTTAAAACACCGAATTTAGCCGTTATGACGTCGCCTTCGGAAACGTATTCCCAAGACGTTGGGGATTCAACTTCCACTTTCAAAACGCAGTTGGTCTTCGCAGCGTTTACCATAAACGCCATTAAAAACAGACCTAAAAGCGCTGCAATGGTTTTATTATTCATTTACATTCAAGATAACTTATTGCAAATATAAAACCTTTGACTTTTTTTCGGATTTGCTTTTTCAAATGGTTTTGATTGGGATAATTGGAAAACCTAATGCAGGCAAGAGCACTTTGCTCAACGCGGTTTCCGATGCAAACGCGCAGGTTGCTAACTACCCGTTTACAACGATAAAGCCCAACAAGGGCATTGCGTTTGTTTTCGCGTATTGCCCGCATGAAGAACTGAACTTGCAATGCAAGCCGCGCAATTCAAAATGCAAGGAAGGCAAGCGCTTGATTCCCGTTAACGTAGTTGATGTTGCGGGACTGGTTGAAGGCGCGCACGAGGGCAAGGGAATGGGAAACCAATTTTTGTCGGACGTTGCCACGGCGGATGCATTGGTGATAGTTTCAGATGCCTCGGGGGCAACAGACTCCGAGGGCAATCCTTGTGATGCTGGCAACCACGATGCTGTTGAAGACGTGTCCATGGTTTTAAACGAGTTGGACCAGTGGTTTTTCGACGTTGTAAAGCGCAACGCGCAAAAAACAAGGGGTAAGAGTTTTTCCGAGTTTGCACAAAGCTTGTCAGGGCTCGGGGTTTCCCAGGATGACTTGAAGGAGCACGTTTCAAGGCAGGGTTTAAACGGCGAGCTTTGGATGTGGTCGGAGGACCAACTAAGGGATTTGGCAAAGGGTTTGCGTGAAACGTCAAAGCCTTTTGTGATTGCAGCAAACAAGGCGGATTCTTCTTTTGCTCAAAAGAATATTGAACGTTTGGAGAATGCGTTCCCCAACAACTTGGTTGTTGCAACTTCTGCCGAGTCTGAGCTTGCCTTAAAGCGCGCGCACGAGACGGGCTTGATTGACTACGACGGCAAGACTTTCACTGTTTTAAAGGAGTTGTCCGAAAAACAAAAAAAGGCTTTGGACAAAATCAAGGTTGTTTTGGAAAAAACGGGTTCAACAGGCACGCAACAGTTGATTAACTCTTTGGTTTTTAATTTTTTGAACATGATTGTGGTTTACCCAGTTGAAGACGAAAACAAGTACTCGGATCATTTTGGAAACGTTTTGCCGGATGCAATTCTTCTTCCAAAGGGAAGCAAGCCGGTTGACTTGGCAAGGGCGATTCACACGGATTTGGCAACCAATTTCCTGCACGCGGTTGACTGCAAAAAACGAGTTCGCGTGGGGAAAGATTACAAGCTCAAAGATAACGACGTTATTAAAATCGTTTCAACCAAGTGATTCAAGAGAGTTGTATCACCCGTGTTTTTCCCCGGCTTTCTTTTACGTTGACATCTTCCATGCTCACTAGTTTTCGTTTTTCTAATTTCTCCAAGTGGTTTCTGATGTTGCGGTCGCTTTCGTCTTGAATTTGTTTGAATTTTTTGTACAATTCCCCTGAGGTAAGCGGGCCGGCTTCCAAGAGGCCGAGGATGACTTTTTCTCCTTTGCTTGCGCTTTCAAGTTGTTGCTTTTTTTTCCACAAGCCGGTTTTTTCAAATGTTTGCCGCACGTCTTTCTCGGAAATTTCGCTTGCTCCGAGGCTTTGGGCGTTTTTTCCAGAGTGCCAAAGGGTTTCCAGTGCAATTCGTGCGTCCCCGCCCAAGCGCGCGGCGTGGGCGGCGCAAATGGCGATTACCTTTTCGCTGCAGGCGCCTTTTACAAAAGCGGTTTTGCCTCGTTGTCTTAAAATTTCTTTTAGTTGAATTGGGGAGTATTTTTCGAAAGCCACCTCAAGAGGGCGAAGTGAACTGCGAATTCGCTCGTCGGCCTTTGCAAACAATTCCGCGTTGTTTGAAATGCATACAACCGCAATTCTCACGTCGTGTTGTTCTTGTGAGCGGGCAAGGTCGTACAACAGTTTTTCTTCTCCTTTGAAAAACACCCTGTCGGCTTCGTCCAGTACTACTGCCAGGGTTTTTTCCTCTCGTTTTAAAGATTGTATTACGCGGTTGAATACTTCGTCTGCTCCGATTCCGCGTCTTGGAAGCACTTCGCCGATGCTTTCGGCTATTTGGGAGAAAACGCTTTGGCGTGAGTTTGTTTGCCAGCAGTTTACGTAGGCGGCATTAACGTTGTCCGAGTAAGCGCTTAACTGGTGCAAAACGTGTTTTGCCGCGCTTGTTTTTCCACTGCCTGTTGGCCCGTGCAAGAACAGGTTCAAGGCCTTGTTTTTTTTGGCAAGAGGCAGAAGTGCGCGCGCCATTTCTTGAAGATGCCCTTGCCTAAACGGCAGTTCTTCTGGCAAGAAATCCGGAAGCAAGGCTTCTTCGCGCGCGAATATCCCCTTGC